>NZ_JBEXGM010000009.1:0-271381 GCF_040607335.1 Streptomyces sp. NPDC005303
CACCGCGCGCTCGATGTCCTGGAGCGTGTTCTT
Source organism: Streptomyces sp. NPDC005303 (assembly GCF_040607335.1). NCBI lineage: Bacteria > Bacillati > Actinomycetota > Actinomycetes > Kitasatosporales > Streptomycetaceae > Streptomyces > Streptomyces sp. NPDC005303. Next base: position 34 of record NZ_JBEXGM010000009.1, read on the forward strand.
GCTGGCGAGCCGCCACGCCTTGCCGCCGATGAGGTACGCCGGCGGCCCGCACGAGTCGCGGCCGGCGCTGCCGTCCCGCGGGGGAACAGGCGTATCCGACGGGCCGCCCTCCCCCACTGCGGCCCGCCGGAGCTTCAATGTGCTGGAGTACATCCGAGAACGTCGATGTTGCTCGGATGAAGTGTGGGTCAGCGAGGTACAGGGCCGGTATGGGTACAACTGCGTATGAGCGGATGCTGTCGGTCGCCGTGGCCGCGCTCCACGAACACGACCCTGAGCGCTTGTGGCCCCTCCTGGCAGCCGAACTGCCGGCCCTGTGCGGTGGCGACGCCCTGATCTACAAGCTGGACAACTGGAACGAGAGCGAGGGGACGCTGGGACTGTCCCCCGGCGCCGACGCCGAGTTCGGCTCGCTCGGCGAGGAGGAGACGAAACTGCTGCGCGCGGGCTACCCGTTGGCCGGGCACTACGCGGGCCGAGCGGACCGGACGCCGGTCACGGCGCGCCGGCTGGCCGGCCGTTCCTGGTCGGGGAGCCCGACCGCGCAGTTGCTCGACGACCTCCTGGACGTCGATCACGTGCTGGGGATTCCGCTGCCGCAGTCGACCACCCCGGTCACCGGGTGCATGGTGTACCGCTCCGGGCGGGACTTCAGCGACGACGAGCTGCGTCTGGCCGAGCAGGCGCAGCCCCTGCTGGCCGCCGTCGAGCAGCAGCGCCAGCTCCTGCGGCGGCTCAACGCCCCGTCCGAGGAGGCGGCCGACCTGGCGCTCACGCCCCGGGAGACGACCGTGCTGCTCCTGCTCGGCGACGCCCTGACCGCCGTGTCGATAGGCCGCAGGCTGGGGATATCCGAGCGTACGGTCCACAAGCACATCGCGAACATCTACCGGAAGCTCGGCACGCACGACCGCGTCAGCACCGTGCTGCAGGCCCAGCGGCTCGGGCTCGTCCCTACGGCATCGGCGGCCCGCCCTTGAGGCGTTCCAGGTCGGAGGGGCGGACCTGGATGACCACGAGGGCGATGAGCGCGGCGAGCACAGCGAAGATCGCGGCCACGACGAAGGCGGCCGAGACGCCGGCGGTCAGGACCTCGTCGCCCCAGGAGCCCGGAAGTTGACCGGTGCGGGCGAAGAGGCGGCGCTCGGCCGTGGTGGCCTGGGCGAGGAAGTTCGGGACCTGCTTCTCCGCCTCGTTGGTGCTGGCCGTTCCGAACGTGGTGACCAGGATGGACAGCCCGAGCGAACCGCCGACCTGCTGGGTGGCGTTGAGCAGCCCGGAGGCGGCGCCGGTCTCCTCGGTGGGCACGTTGGAGAGCGCCATCAGGGTCAGTGACACGAACTCCATGCCCATGCCGAGGCTGAAGACGAGCATCGGCCCGAGGACACTGCCCGCATAGGTGGAGTGGACGTCGGTCAGGGTCAGCCAGGCCAGCCCGGCCGCCGCGAGGATCGCGCCCACCACCATGAAGGGTTTGGGCCCGTAGACGGGCAGGAACCGGGACGCGAGACCGGCACCGATCGCGATGACCACGCTGACCGGCAGGAACGCGAACCCGGTCGCCAGGGGGCTGAAGTCCAGCACGTTCTGGGTGAAGAGGGTCAGGAAGAAGAACATGCCGAAGATCGCGGCCGCGAGGCACAGCATGATGCCGTAGGTGCCCGCGCGGTTGCGGTCGGCGAACATGTGCAGCGGGGTGATCGGCTGCCGGGAACGCTTCTCGATCAGCACGAACACCACGAGCAGGACGACCGCGGCGGCGAACGAACCGAGGGTGAGCGCGTCCCGCCAGCCTTCCTGGGCGGCCCGGATGAAGCCGTACACCAGCAGCACCATGCCCGCCGTGGCGGTCAGCGCTCCGGCGATGTCGAAGTTGCCGGGATGCCGCTCGGACTCGCGGATCCAGCGGGGCGTGGCGAGCGCGATGAGCAGTCCGATGGGGACGTTCACGAACAGCACCCACCGCCAGTTCAGCCACTCGACGAGCACTCCTCCGGCCAGCAGTCCGATCGCGCCGCCGCCCGCCGAGACCGCGGCGAAGACGCCGAACGCCCGGTTGCGGTCGGGTCCTTCGCGGAAGGTGGTACTGACCAGGGAGAGCGCGGTCGGGGACGCGATGGCGCCGCCGACGCCCTGGAGGGCGCGTGCGGCGAGGAGTTGGCCCTCGTTCTGGGCGAGGCCGCCGAGCAGCGAGGCGAGCACGAACAGCAGCACTCCGCAGACGAACATGCGGCGCCTGCCGAGGATGTCGCCGGTGCGGCCGCCGAGCAGCAGCAGCCCGCCGAAGGTGAGGGTGTACGCGTTGACCACCCAGGCCAGGCTGGTGGTGGAGAAGTCCAGGGAGCGCTGGATGTCCGGGAGCGCGATGTTCACGATGGTGATGTCGAGCACCACCATGAGCTGGCAGGACGCGATGACCAGCAGGGCCATGGCGTTTCCGCCCCCGCCGGAGTCCGGTGGGGTGGTCCGTGGTGCAGAACTCGCCTGCGGGTCAGTGCTCATGGTCTCCGTACGACGGTACGCCCGTGCCGTGGCCGTCACCACTTGAGCACGTGGCAGCCCCAGCCCTCCAGGGCGACGTACAGACCGGAGTCGGTCAGTTCGTCTCCGTCACGGTCGTACACCGCCCCGGTGAGCAGGTCGGTCGCCCGGCACACACGGCCTCTCAGGTCGTCCCACGGCAGGGGCAGCCTGGCCCGGGCCGGCCCCTCGGAGTCGTTGACGACGACCAGGTGGCGGGCGTCGCTGTGGGTCCAGGTCCAGGCGAGCAGACGGCGGTGGGTGTCGTCGTCCGGCCGGCCCTCGGGTGTCACCGACCGCCAGTCCCCCCGGCGTACGGAGGCGGCGGTGGGCAGCAGCCGGGCGTAGAAGTCACGCAGGGGCTCGTCGACGGGCTCCGGCGGCCTGCGCCTCAGGAACACCGGTGGCCGTACCCGGCGGCCCTCGAACTGGCCCTCGTGCCAGAGCGTGGCGCCCGGCAGGGTCGCGACGGCCACGGCCGCCGCCCGTCCCCGGTCGCCGGGCAGGGTGGCGGCGGCCCGTGGCTCGTCGTGGTTCTCCAGGAAGCGGACGAGACCGTGCTGGTAGGTGGGGTCGGCGCTCAGGTGGGCGCGCACGGAGTCGGCGTCCTCGTGCAGGAGCCGGTCGTAGAGGCGCTTGTCGTAGCAGTGGTCGAAGCCCTGCCGCTGGAGGGGCCCTTCGAGATCCCAGTAGGCCTCGGCGACCAGGAGGAGGCCGGGGTGACGGGCCCTCACGCGGGGGATGACGTACGGCCAGAAGTCCTCGGCCGGGGCCGTGCCCACCCGGTCACCCCAGGTTCTGCCGAAGACGTCGTTCATCAGCAGCATGGCCATGTCGATGCGCACGCCGTCGGCCTGGTCGCCGATGGACACGAGGGTCTCGACGGTCCCCTCCCGGAGTGCGTCGGAGAAGGCGTTCAGCTGCACGACGTCGGGCCAGGGCGGGAAGTACGGGTCGCGGCCGCGGGCGAAGATCCGTCCCCCGGCCTCGATGAAGTCGGCCGGAGCGCGGGCCAGGTCGTCGGCGGTGCCCTGGACGAGACGGTCGGGGTCCGAGGTGAGCCAGGGATGGTCGGGGGCCACGTGGTTGGGGACGTGGTCGAGGATCAACCGCAGTCCCCGCGCGGCCAGTCGGGCGCGGGCGGCGGCCAGTCCGTCAGGCCCTCCCAGGGAGGCGGCCACGACGTAGTCGCGTACGCAGTACGGCGATCCGGCGATGTCCGCCTCGGTGACGTCGGGCAGGGCTTCACGGAAGGAGGCCCTGAGTGCCTCGTCACGCAGGGCGATCTCCAGTCCGGCCGGGCTGCGCTCCCACACTCCCATCAGCCACACGGTGTCCACGCCGGGCGGTGCGACGGAGTCCCAGTCCTCGTCGGGCACGTCACCGAGGGTGACGGGACGGCCGTGGCGGTGGCTCAACTCGCCCAGCCAGACGAGGGTGTTGATCTCGTGGATCACGGTCATGACAAGGGCTCCTCCCTGCCACCGCCCGACCGCGGGGACCCCGCCGGTCGCGTCCGGCTCAGCCGATCTCGACCAGCAGGTCACCGCCCTCCACCTGCTGGATCTTGTTGATGGCGAGGCGGGTGACCCGGCCGGCCTTAGCGGCGGTGATCGAGGCCTCCATCTTCATGGCCTCGATGGTGGCGACGGTGGCTCCGGCCGCCACCTCGTCGCCCTCGCTCACGGCGAGCGTGACGACGCCGGCGAACGGGGCGGCGACATGGCCGGTGTTGGCACGGTCGGCCTTCTCGGTGACCGGGATGTCGGAGGAAGCCGCGTGGTCGCGGATCTGGATGGGTCGCAGCTGGCCGTTGAGCGTGGACATCACCGTGCGCAGGCCCCGCTCGTCGGCCTCCCCGATCGCCTCCAGCGCGATGAGGAGCCGTACACCCGGTTCCAGGTCGACGGCGTACTCCTTGCCCGGGCGAAGACCGTAGAAGAAGTCCTTGCTGTCCAGGAGGCTGGTGTCGCCGTAGGACTGACGGTGTGTCTCGTACTCGCGGGTCGGGGCGGGGAACAGGAGCCGGTTGAGGGTCGAGCGGCGGTCCTTCTCCAGGCCGGTGCGGTCCTCGGAGTTCAGTTCCTGGACGGGCTTGGCGTCGGCGCGGCCCCGCAACGCCTTGGTGCGGAAGGGCTCGGGCCAGCCGCCGGGCGGGGTGCCGAGTTCACCGCGCAGGAAACCGATGACGGAGTCGGGGATGTCGAAGCGGTCCGGGGTCTCCTCGAACTCCTTGGGGGTGACCCCGGCGCCGACCAGGTGCAGCGCGAGGTCGCCGACCACCTTGGAGGAGGGGGTGACCTTCACCAGATGCCCGAGGAGCCGGTCGGCCGCCGCGTACATCGCCTCGATGTCCTCGAAGCGGTCGCCGAGGCCGAGGGCGACGGCCTGGGTGCGCAGGTTGGAGAGCTGTCCGCCGGGGATCTCGTGGTCGTAGACGCGCCCGGTCGGGGAGGCGAGGCCCGCCTCGAAGGGGGCGTAGATCTTGCGGACGCTCTCCCAGTACGGCTCCAGGTCTCCGACGGCCTTGAGGTCGAGGCCGGTGGGGCGGTCGGAGTGGTCGGTCGCGGCGACGATCGCGGAGAGGGAGGGTTGCGAGGTCGTACCGGCCATGGAGGCGACGGCACCGTCCACGGCGTCGGCGCCCGCCTGGATCGCGGCCAGGTAGGTGGCGAGCTGGCCGCCCGCGGTGTCGTGGGTGTGGATGTGCACCGGCAGGTCGAACTCGCGGCGCAGCGCCGAGACGAGCTTCGCGGCGGCCGGGGCGCGCAGCAGGCCCGCCATGTCCTTCACGGCCAGGACGTGGGCGCCCGCGTCCACGATCTGCTCGGCGAGGCGCAGGTAGTAGTCGAGGGTGTAGAGGCGCTCGTTCGGGTCGGAGAGGTCCGAGGTGTAGCAGAGGGCCACCTCGGCGATCGACGTGCCGGTGGTGCGTACGGCCTCGATGGCGGGGCGCATCTGGCTGACGTCGTTGAGGGCGTCGAAGATGCGGAAGATGTCGATGCCGGTCTCGGCGGCCTCCTGCACGAAGGCGTCGGTCACCTCGGTCGGGTACGGGGTGTAGCCGACGGTGTTGCGGCCGCGCAGCAGCATCTGGAGGCAGATGTTGGGGACGGCCTCGCGCAGGGCGGCCAGCCGCTCCCAGGGGTCCTCGGCGAGGAAGCGCAGGGCGACGTCGTAGGTGGCACCGCCCCAGCACTCCAGGGAGAGCAGCTCGGGCAGGGTGCGGGCGACCGTCGGGGCGACGGCGAGCATGTCCTTGGTCCGCACGCGCGTGGCCAGCAGCGACTGGTGGGCGTCGCGGAACGTGGTGTCGGTGACGCCGATGGTCGGCGACTCGCGCAGCCACCGCGCGAAGCCCTCGGGGCCGAGTTCGGTGAGCTTCTGCTTGGAGCCCGCGGGCGGCTCCACGCTCGTGTCGACGCTCGGCAGCTTGGAGACCGGCTCGATCAGCTCGGGCCGCTCGCCATGCGGTTTGTTGACCGTCACGTCGGCCAGGTAGGTCAGCAACTTGGTGCCGCGGTCGGCGGACTGCCGGGCCGTCAGCAGATGCGGGCGCTGTTCGATGAACGACGTGGTGACGTTGCCCGCCTGGAAGTCCGGGTCGTCGAGGACGGCCTGGAGGAACGGGATGTTGGTGGCCACACCACGGATGCGGAACTCGGCGACGGCACGCCGGGCCCGGTTGACCGCGGTGGTGAAGTCCCGGCCCCGGCAGCTGAGCTTGACCAGCATCGAGTCGAAGTGGGCGCTGATCTCCGTACCGGCGTGGGTGGTGCCGCCGTCGAGGCGGATGCCGGAGCCACCGGGCGAGCGGTAGGCGCTGATCCGGCCGGTGTCCGGGCGGAAGCCGTTGGCGGGGTCCTCGGTGGTGATACGGCACTGGAGGGCGGCGCCGTGCAGCCGCACCGCCTCCTGGGAGAGCCCGAGGTCGGCGAGGGTGGCGCCGGCGGCGATCCGCAGCTGGGCCTGAACGAGGTCGACGTCGGTGACCTCCTCGGTGACCGTGTGCTCGACCTGGATGCGCGGGTTCATCTCGATGAAGACGTGGTTGCCGTCGCGGTCGAGGAGGAACTCCACGGTGCCCGCGTTGCGGTAGCCGATCTCGCGGGCGAAGCGGACGGCGTCGGCGCAGATCCGGTCGCGCAGCTCCGGGTCGAGGTTGGGCGCGGGCGCGAGCTCGATGACCTTCTGGTGGCGGCGCTGCACCGAGCAGTCACGCTCGTAGAGGTGGATGACGTTGCCCTCGCCGTCGGCGAGGATCTGGACCTCGATGTGGCGGGGCTCGACGACGGCCTTCTCCAGGAAGACGGTCGAGTCGCCGAAGGCCGAGGCCGCCTCGCGCGCGGCCGCCTCGATGGACTCCCGCAGCTGGGCGGGGTCCTCGACCCGGCGCATACCGCGCCCGCCACCACCCGCGACGGCCTTCACGAACACCGGGAAGCCGACGTCCTCGGCGGCCCGCACCAGCTCGTCCACGTCGGTGGAGGGGGCCGAGGAGCCCAGGACCGGCACGCCCGCGGCGCGGGCCGCGGCGACCGCGCGGGCCTTGTTGCCGGTCAGTTCGAGGATGTCGGCGCTGGGGCCGACGAAGGTGATGCCCGCTTCCTCGCAGGCGCGGGCGAGCTCGGGGTTCTCGGAGAGGAAGCCGTAGCCGGGGTAGACGGCGTCGGCGCCGGCCTGGCGGGCGGCGCGGATGATCTCGTCGACGGAGAGATAGGCCCGTACGGGATGGCCCGGTTCGCCGATCTCGTAGGCCTCGTCGGCTTTGAGTCGGTGCAGTGAGTTGCGGTCCTCGTGGGGGAAGACGGCGACCGTCCTCGCGCCCACCTCATAGCCCGCGCGAAACGCTCGGATCGCGATCTCACCACGGTTGGCGACCAGTACCTTGCGGAGCATTCCCGTTCCCTTCGGCCTGCCGGTGACGCCCCCATGTTCTCGGCAAAGGCGGTCGGTGGCCATGAGAGTCAGGTCACGTGTCGCGGACGGTTTGGGGATGATCCGCGCAGGTACAGCGGTTGTACGACCTCGTGCGGCCGACCGTGATCACTTCACCGTACCGGTGAAGGGGGTCACCGGCCGCTCCAGGCGCTCCCCGTCCACGGTGATGTCGACGGCCTCGTTGAAGAAGGCGAGAAGTCCCTTGACGGCTCCCACGGCGGGGAGCGGGTCGGGGTAGCTCCAGACGATGTTCGCGTGGCCGCCCACCGACCAGTACTCGGCCGTGCCCTTGTAGGGGCAGCCGGTGTGGTGGTCGGTGGCTTCGAGGAGGTCGAGGCGGACGTCCTCGCGCGGGAGGTAGTACCGGGTGGGCAGGCCCGTCTCGAAGAGCAGGACGGGGCGGCGGGTGTCGGCGACGAGCGTCCCGTCGATCTCCACCTGGACATGTCGGCTGCCGGCCATGGCGTCGACGCGTTTGTGGGGGTCACGGGGGTGGATGAAGATCTCTTCCTCCTCCTCGTACCAGTGGTCGAGGCCGGTGCCCCAGCGCCGGAACCACGCGAAGGCGATGTGGTCGGCGAGGTCGGCGGCCGGGAAGGTCCAGGCGGCGTTCTCGACGAGCTCGCCGTCGGCCTCCAGGTCGTAGAAGACCTGTGATCCGGTGTGGGTGCCGGTCGCCGGGTTCTTCGCGGGGCGCAGCAGGTCCTCGCGGACGTCGGCGCGCGGGAAGGCGTACAGCGGTACGGGTACGTCGGGCTCCCAGACGAGGACGGGGTGGCGGCTGTCGACGACGGTGACGTCTCCCTTGCGGCCGCGCACCCAGCGCTCGCTGGGCTCCCACAGCAGGCCCTCCGGGGTGGTCCGTACGTCTCGTGCGGTGGGGAACGTGGTCATGATCGGTTCTCCCTTCACCTCTTCAGGAAGTCTGCCAGTCCGGTCAGGAGCCGGTCGACGTCCTGTGTGTCGTTGTAGGGGGCGAGGCCGACGCGCAGGCCGCCGGTGTCGCCGAGGCCGAGGTGGCGGGAGGCCTCGACGGCGTAGAAGGAGCCGGCCGGGGCCTGGACTCCGCGCTCGGCGAGGAAGCCGTACGCGTCGGCCGTGCTGTGGTTCTCGAAGGTCAGCAGGACGGTCGGGGTGCGGTCGGCGGCCCGGGAGTGGACGGTGACACCGTCGAGCGCGGCCAGCCCTTCGTCGATGCGGGCGCGCAGGACGTGTTCGTGGGCTTCGAGGGCGGCGAACCCGGCGGCCAGCCGCTCGCGCCGGCTGCCGGTGGCCGTCGTGTCGAGACGCTCGGCGAGGAAGTCGACCGCCGCTGTCGTGCCGGCGAGGAACTCGTAGGGCAGCGTGCCCAGTTCGAAGCGCTCCGGGACGGTGTCGGTGGAGGGCAGGAGCTTGTCCGGGCGCAGGGTCTGCAGCAACTCCGGGCGGGCGGCGAGGACTCCGTGGTGCGGGCCGAGGAACTTGTACGGGGAGCAGACGAAGAAGTCCGCGCCCAGCTGCTCCGTCTCCACGAGGGAGTGGGCGGTGTGGTGGACGCCGTCCACGTAGAGCAGTGCGCCGACCTCGTGGGCTGCCCTGGCGATCGCGGGGATGTCGGGGCGGGTGCCGATCAGGTTGGAGGCGGCCGTGACGGCGACGAGCCGGGTGCGCCCGGACAGGACGGCGCGGATGGCGTCGACGCTCAACTCCCCTGTCTTCGGGTCGAATTCCGCCCAGCGCACGGTGGCGCCCGACTGGACCCAGGGGCGGATGTTGGCGTCGTGGTCGAGGCGGGTGACGACCACTTCGTCGCCGGGCGACCAGGTTTTGGCGAGGGTGCGCGAGATTTCGTAGGTGAGCTGGGTGGCGCTGCGGCCGAAGACGATCCCCGCCGGGTCCGCCCCGAGCAGGTCGGCCATGGCCCGGCGGGCCTCCGTGACGATCCGCTCGGCGTTGCGCTCCCCCAGCGTGATCCGTCCCCGGTTCGACAGGGGCTGTGCCAGGGCGTCGGCGATGGCGCGGATGACGGGTTCGGGGGTCTGGGTGCCGCCGGGGCCGTCGAAATGGGCGGTGCCGGCGGCCAGGGCCGGGAAGTGGGAGCGGAGGGCGGCGATGTCGTACGTCACGTGGGGCTCCTCGGTCCGGCCGGTTGACGGTGTGACCTCAGCGTGTCACGCCGTGCGCGGCGGCTCACGGTGGGCCCGGTTCGTGGCCGTCGGTCCGTCGGGGCCGTCGGTCCTTCGGGTCCGTCGGTCCGTCGCGGACAGGCGGCACGGGTCCGGACGAGCTCGGCGAAACGCGCGATGCCGGGCCCGGAGCCCCACAGGACACGCGGGGCTCCTCCGTCCGGCGGTCCACGGCGTGGGCTCAACCTGCCACCCCATGCGCGGGGGCTCACGGTGGGCCCGGTGCGTGGCCGTCGGTCGAGATGCCGGGCCCGGAGCCCCCACAAGGACACCTGGGGCTCCTCGGTCCGGCGGTCGACGGTGTGAGCTCAGCCAGTCACCCCGTGCCCAGGGTCTCGTGGTAAGCACGGTTCGTGGCCATCAGTCCGTCCAGGGCGTCCCGGGTGCGGATCAGGTCCTGGATGTGCGCGGAGAGCCGGTCGCGTTCCTCGGCCATCCGCACCAGCGCGGCGTCGGACGTCTCCTCGCTGGGTGACTCGACGCACGGCAGGAGCTCGGTGATCGTGCGGCTGGACAGTCCGGCCGCGTACATCCCCTGGAGGAAGAGGACGCGCTCGACCGCGTCCTCCGTGTAGTGCCGCTGCCCGCTCGCGCTGCGCGTGCTGGTGAGCAGGCCCTGCTCCTCGTAGTAGCGCAGGGCCCGGACGCTGACCCCGGCCCGTGCCGCCAACTCCCCGATGCGCACGACTTCCTCCCTGACGGACTTGACCCTCACGTCGACGTCAGGTTTTAGCGTAACCACGTGCTCGGGACACGGGCACGAGGATCACGAAGGAGACGTGACGTGACAACGCTTTTCACCGGTTTCCGGCTCGGCGGACTGCTGCTGCCCAACCGGGTGGTCATGGCCCCGATGTCACGCGTGCGGGCCGCCGAGGGCGGTCTGGCGACGCCTTCGATGGCGCGCTACTACGCCCAGCGGGCCACGGCCGGCCTGATCGTCAGCGAAGGGGTGCAGCCGAGTTTGATCGGGCAGTCCAATCCGGGCACACCGGGGCTGCACACCGACGAGCAGGTGGCCTCGTGGCGCCCGGTGACCGAGGCCGTGCACACCAACGGGGGCCGTATCTTCGCGCAGATCATGCACGGCGGGCGGGTCTCGCACCCGGACACCAACGGTCTGCGGCCCGTCGGCCCCTCGGCCGTCCCGGCCACCGGCGAGGTGTTCACGCCCACCGGACCGCAGCCCGCGCCGGTTCCGCGGGCGTTGGACACGGCGGAGGTGCCCGAGCATGCCGCGTCGTACGCCGAGGCCGCGCGGCGCGCCGTCGACGCCGGGTTCGACGGGGTGGAACTGCACGGCGCCAACGGCTACTTGATCTCCCAGTTCCTCTCCTCCAACGCCAACCTGCGCACGGACGCTTACGGCGGCTCGGTGGCCGGCCGGATCCGGTTCGCCGTCGAAGCGGCCGCCGCGACCGTGGACGCGGTCGGCGCGGAGAGGACCGGGATACGGCTCTCACCGGGCGGCACGTTCTGGGGAGTCGAGGAGTCGGACGTGACCGAGCTGTACACCGCGCTGCTGACCGAGCTGTCCGGGCTCCAACTGGCCTACGTCCATCTGGAGGCCACCGCTCCCGAGGAGACGCTCCTCGCCCTGCGCCGGGCCTGGCCGGGCGCGCTCGTCATGAATCCCGTACTGCCGATGGGCGCCAAGCAGACCGGCCGCTCGGAGGCCGACCACTGGCTCGGCCTCGGCGCCGACCTCATCAGCTTCGGCCGCGCCTTCATCGCCAACCCCGACCTGGTCGAACGGCTGCGCACCGACCTGCCGATCGCCCCCGCCGACGAGGCCACGTACTTCCAGGGGGGCGACAGCGGCTATCTCACTTATCCCGCATACCAGTACACGGCATGACGTCCGGGTGGCGAGGACACCACGAAAGGGTAACGAGGGTCAACCGTAGGCAATGTCGGGTGGTCTAGCCCGACATGAAGATCTCTTTCCTGCTCCACAACGCCTACGGGATCGGAGGCACCATCACCACCACGTTCAATCTGGCCCAGGCCCTGGCCGAACGGCACGAGGTGGAGATCGTCTCCGTGCTGCGGCACCGGGAACTGCCCAACTTCGTGCTGGATCCCCGGGTTTCGCTGCGGCCACTGGTCGATCTGAGGCAGGAGAGGGATCACCCCTTACATCAGAGACCGGCGCGGGTGTTCCCGCGCTCGGAGTACCGGTACGGGCAGTACAGCGAACTGACCGACCAGCGCATGTCCCAGGCCCTCGCCACCATCGAGGCGGACGCGGTGATAGGCACCCGCCCCGGGCTCAACGTGCATCTCGCCGGCCAGGCGCCACCCCATGTGGCCCGCGTCGGCCAGGAGCACCTCACCCTCGACAACCACTCACCCCGGCTGCGCACCGCGCTGCGCCGGGCCTACCGCGGGCTCGACGTGCTCACCACGGTCACCGAGGCGGACGCGGCCGCCTACCGGCGCCGGATGCGGCTGCCCGGCGTACGGGTCGAGGCACTGCCCAACAGCGTGCCGGACCCCGTGCTGCCGGCCGCGGACGGCTCCGCCAAGGTGGTCGTCGCGGCCGGACGGCTGGTCCCGGTGAAGCGGTACGACCTCCTCGTCGAGGCCTTCGCCGCGGTCGCCGCCGAGTATCCGGACTGGCAGCTGCGCATCTACGGCAAGGGCGACGAACACGACCGGCTGCGGCGGCTCATCACCGATCTCGGCCTGTGGAACAACGTCTTCCTCATGGGTGCCGCCGCCCCGATGGAGGCCGAGTGGGTCAAGGGCTCGATCGGTGTGGCCGCCTCCGACTTCGAACCCTTCGGCATGACCATCGTCGAGGCCATGCGGTGTGGGCTGCCCGTGGTGAGCACGGACTGCCCCCACGGACCCGCCGAGATCATCGCGGACGGCGTGGACGGCCGTCTGGTGCCGGTCGGGGACCGGGACGCGATGGCCGCCGCCCTGCTGGAGCTGGCCGGGAACGACGAGCTGCGGCGCCGGATGGGCAGGGCGGCCCTGGAGAACGCGCGGCGGTTCGCTCCCGGTCCCGTGGTCGAGCAGGCCGAGCGGCTGATCACGGAGGCGGTGTCGGCGCGGCGGGCGGGCCGGCGGGTCGTGCGGCAGCGCCAGGGCGGAACGCTGACCGCCCGGAGTTCCGCCGCCAGGGACACCGCGCTGATCGCGGCGAGCGGCGCGCTGCGCCTCGTACGGAAGGGACGGTCATGACCACGCCACGCGCCGGATGCGCTATCGACCCGGAGGGCCGGATCATCTTCGAGCTGCCGGCGGCCCGCGAGCAGCGGTTGCTGCTGCGGCTGCGTCCGAAGAAGGGGGAGCCCGAGGAGACCCTGCACGTCCTCGACCTGGACACCGTCGGCGAAGGGCGCACCCAGGCCGTGCTGGGCCCCGACCCCGTGCTCGTGGAAGGGCGGTGGGACGTGTATCTCCTTGACGGGTCCGAGCGCACCCGTCTGCGTCCGGGCCCCCGTGACCTGCGGGCCCTGGTCGACGGGGACCTGCGGGAGCGGCGGGGGCCGCTGGCCGTACGGGTTCCGTATGCCACCAAGGACGGCTACCTCGCGGTGCGGACCTGGCTGAGGCCCGCGCACGCGGAGGCCGACCGCGTGGACGTCACGGGCCCTGCACTGAGGGTCGCGGCCCGGCTGCACGGCGCCTCGCTGCTGGACGGTGCCGAGGTGCGGCTGCGGCTGCGGCGCGGTGAAGGGGCCGTACGCACGCTGGAGCCGCTGATCGAGGAGGACGGCCAGGGCTTCTCGTTCACGGTCGACGACGCGACCCTGGACATCGGCATCTGGGACATGTACGTACGGCCCGCTCCCGAAGCCCCGTTGATCCGGCTCGCCCGTCTCCTGGACGACGTGGCCGACCGCAAGCACGTCTTCGTCTACCCCGGTGCCCAGGCCGGGAAAGTCGTCGTGCGGCCGTACTACACCGTCGACAACGACCTGTCCCTGGAGGTGACACGGGCCAAGTGAGACGCCCGGTTCGGTCCGCCGGGACACCGTGCTGAAGGTCAGCCCCAGAGAACGTGCAGCGTGGGTGGCTTGCGGAAGACCAGGCCGTGCGGGGCGGCCGGGTGGGCCGGGTCGAGGCGGAGGGCGGGGAGACGGTCGAGCAGGTGCCGTAGGGCGATGCGGGTCTCCAGGCGGGCCAGGTGGGCGGCGAGGCAGTAGTGGGGGCCGTGTGCGAAGGCCAGTTGGAGGCGGGCGTTCGCGCGGCGGACGTCGAAGCGGTCGGGGTCGGGGAAGACGGCGGGATCCCGGTTGACGCCGGTCAGGGAGACGGTGACGAGGTCGCCCTTGTGGATCGCGGCCGGACCGAGGGTGATGTCACGGGTGGCGTAACGGTCCACTACGGCCGCGCCGGGTTCGAGGCGCAACGACTCCTCGATCGCGCTGTCCAGCAGCGCGAAGTCGGCCTGGACCAGGGCGAGTTGGTCGGGATGGCCCAGGAGGTGCAGCAGTGCGTTGGTGATCATGGCCTCGGTGGTCTCTATGCCGCCGAACATCAGCACCGCGGCGTTGGAGGCCACTTCCGGCAGCGCGAGCCGCCCGGCGGCGGTGGTCAGGAGCGAGTGGGCCCCGTCCGCGACCGTCGCCTCGACCGCCTTCCGGAGCTGTGCGTACGCCGCCGGGCCCTCGGGTCCCGCGGCCCGGCCTTCCGTGAGGTCCGAGACCGACCGCACGATGGCGTCGTACCAGGACAGCACCGTGCCCGTGTCGGCGCCCACCAGTCCGAGTGCCTCGGTGACGACGGCGACGGCGAGCGGGCCGGCGAAGGTGCGGCGCAGTTCGGCGGCGCCCGCAGGTTCGAGTGCGGTGACGAGCCGGTCGGTCTCCCGCTCGATGAACTCGGCGAAGCCGTCCCGCACTTCACGCGGGCGGAAGGGCGCGGTGAACGGCTCGCGGTGGCGGGCGTGTTCGTCGCCGTCCAGCGAGAGCATGCTCGGGCCGACGATCCGGGCGGTCGAGAAGCGGGGGTCGTCGACGGTGAAGGTCTCTGCGTCCCGCATCACGTCGAGCGCGAGATCGCGACGGGTCACCAACCAGCCGTTCAGTTCGGGCAGCCAGGACACGGGTTCGTGCGCGCGGAGTGCGGCCAGGCGCGCGTGCGGATCACTGGCGAGTTCGGCTGTCGTGGTGGCGGCGCCGAGCGGGAATGCGATCACGCCTCAGCCTAACCCGGCGGAAAACACGTGGCAGAGGCGCGTCGGGCGGCTTACGCTGCTCCGCGATGACGACTCACCCTCCCGAACGATTGGGGGTCCCGTCCGCGCAAGGTGAGTGCTGATGCTCACCTCGACCGCGAACGAGGACATCCGTACGTCCTTCTGGCCGCGCGTGCGCGAGTTCGCCGTGCCGGCCTCCATGATCGAGACCGCGACCGCCCGTCGCCTCGCCGGGGACTGGGCGGGGGCGTGTGCCGCCGCGGGCTTCGACGTCGATCTCGACCTCAGGGCCGTGGCGCGCGAGCACGGCCGGGAGCCGGCTTCCCGGGTCCGGGCCGATCTCCGCGCCCTCGCTCCCGACCTGCTGCGCTGGCACATGCCGAGGATCGCCCCGGACGGGCTGCTGCGGCCCGGGCTCACCCTGACCCTGGCGCGGTACGAGGCCGCCGAGGGCCCGGTGCATCTCGTGGCCCGCACCGCGCCCGCCTGGGCGGATGCCGGGCAGCGGATCAGCCTCGCACTGTGGTCCCGGTCCACGGCCGACGCCGTACGGCATCCGCACTCCCGCCCGAGCCGACGCTTCCGGCTGGATCTGCACCGGCATCTGTGGGATGCGGGCAGGGTCGGGGAGTTGCGGGGACGGTCGGGGGCAGGTGGGGAGCGGGGCTGGGGCGGTGAGGTCGGCGACCGAACCGAAGCGAATGACAACCACGCCCGGTCCGGAACCCGCCGGACCCACGACCGGACCGGAACCGGAGAAGACCACCACCGGACCAGGACCGATGAGCTGCAGCAAGGGTCTGAAGCCGGTGAGCCCTCGCTCCGGTCTCGATCTGATCAACTCCCCCTCCATACAGCGGAGTTGATGATGTCGACCGCTTGTGCCGTCGATCGGTGGGCGGCGGAGGCGCGGCTACTGCTCGCGGCCGAAGGACGGACCGGCGGACTCCTGCTGGTGCGGCTCGGCAGGCGGCAGCGGCTGGTGCTGGAGCTCGCCGCGGACGACGACCTGATACGCCCCGTGCCGACCCCCTCGGGCGGTACCGTCTCCGCACTCCCCGTCCTGCCCGACGCGGCGACCTGGGTGCTGCCCGACCTCCGGCTGTTGCGCGCCGGCGCGATCGAGGCGGATCGGCTGCACCCCCTGGTCGCCACCGCGTTGGCACCGGGCCGCGCGGCCACCGGACCACCCCGCACGCCCGACCGGTCCGGACGACCGCGTCTCGTGGAGTGCCGGGGAGCCCGTCACCGGATCGGTCTTGTCGACGGGGTGCTGGTTCCGCTGGACCACGACCCGGACGAGATCCGGCGGGAAGAACTGCTGGTCGCGCTGACCGGCACCCCGCTCCCCTGTCTCCAGGCCATCGATGAGGCACATCGCCGTCCGCACTGCCTCGAGGGCGTCCGCGAACGTCTCCTGCACGGCGACACCAGCGGCGCGCTGGCCGTCGTGGAAGGCCTGCTCGGGCCAGAGGCACTGCTACGCACCGGCCCGTTCCGGGACGAACTGGAGGCGGCGGCGCTGCGGCGCGTCACCTACGGCCTGTTCAGGGCGGGTCTGACGGGCCCCGGGCCCACCTGGTTCCGGCCGCGCCCGACTGGTCGCGACTCCCGGATCCGGCGCACCCATCCGCGTCACGCGACCTGAATCCTGCACCGGGGAAACCGCTCCCCCTCCTCACCCGCTCCTAGCCCAAAGGTGATCACACATGCCCATGACAGCCCCTGCGCCCGCATCCCAACTCGACATCGCTGCCGACCTGTTGACCCTCCTGCGCGATTCCACCACCGAACCGCGCCCCGACTCCCAACTGGAGGCCCTCACCCTGGCCGTGGCCGCCGATCTGCCCGTGCTGCTGTGGGGTGAGCCGGGCATCGGCAAGACCGCCGCCCTGACCCAGCTCGCCGCGGCCCTGGACCTGCCGCTGACCACGGTGATCGCCAGCGTGCACGAGCCGTCCGACTTCTCCGGGCTGCCCGTGGTCGGGGACGATCCCGCGACCCAGGGCGTGCCGATGGCCCCGCCGGACTGGGCCGTACGGCTGGTGCGGGCCGGGCGGGGGCTGCTGTTCCTGGACGAGTTGTCCACCGCGCCGCCCGCCGTCCAGGCCGCGCTGCTCAGGCTCGTCCTGGAACGGCGCATCGGCACGCTCCAGCTGCCGCCCGGCGTAAGGATCGTGGCGGCCGCCAACCCCCGGTCCTCGGCGGCCGACGGGTGGGAACTGAGCCCGCCGCTGGCCAACCGGTTCGTCCATCTCCAGTGGACCCACGACCACGAGGTCGTCGTACGCGGACTCGGCGGGACCTGGCCGCGGGCCACCCTGCCGCGGCTCGACCCGGGCAAGCTGCCGGAGGCCGTGGAGTTCGCCCGCCGCGCGGTGTGCGGGCTGCTCGCCGCGCGGCCCACGCTCGTGCACCGGCTGCCCACCAACGAGACGCGGCGGGGCGGCCCTTGGCCCTCGCCGCGGAGCTGGGACATGACGCTGTCCCTGATCGCCTTCGCGACCGCCGCCGGTTCCGCGCGGGACGTGCTCTCCCAGCTGGTCCGGGGCACGGTGGGCGACGGTCCGGGCCTTGAGCTGCTGGCGAGCCTGGACCGGCTGGACCTCCCGGACCCGGAGGACGTGCTCGCCGATCCCGCGGGGGCCGTCCTGCCCGAGCGCGGAGACCTGCGGCAGGCCGTGCTGGACGGTGTCGTGGCGGCCGTACGCGTGCGTCCGGACCGGGCCCGCTGGGACTCGGCGTGGGCGGTGCTGGCCCGGGCGCTGGAGACCGGGGCCCCGGACCTAGTGGTGGTGCCCGCGACCACGCTCGCCTCGCTGCGGCAGCAGGACTGGGAGGTGCCGGCGACGATCGAGCGGCTCGCCGGGACGGTGGCGCTGTCCCGGCGGGCGGACCGGGCGGCAGTCGCCTCCAAGGCCCGCCGATGAGCACGAGCACCCCCGAAAAGGGGGGCCATCTGGACCGCGACAAGCTCTTCGCCGCCCGTCTCCACGCCGCTCGGGCCCGTCCCTATCTGGCCACCGCGCTGTTCGCGCTGCACACCGTCGCGTCGAAGCAGGTGCCGACGATGGCCGTCGACCGGCACTGGCGGTGCTATGTCTCACCGGCGTTCGTGGACCGCATGCCGGTGGAGGAGCTCGCGGGCGTGTGGGTGCACGAGGTGTCCCATCTGCTGCGGGACCACCACGGGCGCGGTGACCGGGTGGCGCGTGAGCGCGGGCTGACCGGTGTCGGAGACCGGCTGCGGATGAACATCGCCGCGGACTGCGAGATCAACGACGACGTGTACGGCGACGGACTGGTCGCGCCCAAAGGCGCCGTCCGGCCCGGGCGGTTGAGGCTGCCCGTGGGGCAGCTGATGGAGGAGTACCTGAGCGGGATCAGCTTCGGGCCGCTCACCCTTGACCTGTCCTGGCTGGACTGCGGCAGCGGTGCCGACGGTCTGGAGCGCGAGTGGGACCTGGGCTCCGACGGCGCGGACGGGCTGAGCGAGCAGGAGCGGGACGCGGTTCGTTTCCGGGTGGCGCAGGGCATCAAGGCGCACCCGGGGAGCACTCCGCAGGGCTGGCAGCGGTGGGCACAGGAGGCGTTCCATCCGCCGCAACCGTGGCGGGACCTGCTGGGCGCGGCGCTTCGTTCGGCGGTCTCCGGCTCCGGCGCGGGCGACGACTACAGCTACGGGCGTCCCTCGCGTCGTTCGGCGGGGGTCCCCGGCGCGGTGCTGCCGA
Source organism: Streptomyces sp. NPDC005303 (assembly GCF_040607335.1). Taxonomy (NCBI): domain Bacteria; kingdom Bacillati; phylum Actinomycetota; class Actinomycetes; order Kitasatosporales; family Streptomycetaceae; genus Streptomyces; species Streptomyces sp. NPDC005303. The sequence continues at coordinate 18,546 of NZ_JBEXGM010000009.1, forward strand.
GCCTGCGGCGTCGGCCGCCGCGGGTCTGCGTGATCATCGACACCTCCGGCTCGGTCAGTGACGGCGAGCTGGGCAGCGCGCTCCTGGAGGTTGCCGCGATCTCCCACGCCGTGGGCGGCCGACGTGATCTGGTCCACGTGCTGTCGTGCGACGCGGCGGCCGGGGTCGTGCGTCCGCTGTGCCGGGCCGAGGGCATCCCGCTGGTCGGCGGCGGGGGTACGGATCTGCGCACGGGCTTCGAGAGGGCGCTGCGCTCGCGGCCCCGTCCGGACGTCGTCGTGGCCCTGACCGACGGGCAGACCCCCTGGCCGAGCGCACAGCCCTCGTGCCGTACGGTCATCGGCCTGTTCCCCCGGCCGGGGAGGAGCGGGGCACGACGCGAGAACAATCCCGAGTACGTACCGGACGCACCGCCTCCCTGGGCCCGCGTGGTGGAGATCGGCTCTGCTGGTAACCGGTGAGCCACTGACCTCGCGGCGCCCTTGGGGTGGACGTGAAGGTGGTGGAGCACGAGATCATGGGGGCCGGAGGAGTCCGGAGCACAGCGCGGGCCTGGGTGGGAGGAGCGGCATGACCAATGTCGACGTGCACCAGCATCTGTGGAGCCCGTCGCTGGTGACGGCCTTGAGGGCGCGCCGCGAGCCGCCGTACGTGGACGGTTGGACGCTGTATCTGCACGGTGAGCCGCCCTACGACCTCCCGCCCGCCGACCACGACGTGAACCTGCGCGCGGAACTCGCCGCCTCCGACGGCCTCGGCCTCGCGCTCGTCTCCCTCTCGGCGCCGATCGGCGTGGAGTGGCTGCCCGCGGCCGAGGCACGGCCGCTGCTGGACGCCTATCACGAGGGCGCGGCCGCGCTGCCCGCGCCGTTCGGAGCGTGGGCCGCCGCCTGTGTGCGGGACATCGACGCCAGGGCGACGGCCGCATACCTCGACCAGGGGTTCGTCGGCCTCCAGCTGCCCGCCGACGCCCTTGTGGACGCGGCCGGTTACGCCCGGTGCGCCCCACTGCTCGATCTGCTGGCGGAGCGCGACCTCCCGCTGTTCGTCCATCCGGGGCCCGCCGCCGGTGGCTCCGAGGGGCCCGGCTGGTGGCCCGCGATGGTCCCGTACGTCCAGCAGATGCACGCCGCCTGGTTCGCCTTCCGCGCCTACGGCCGTCCCCGTCACCCACGGCTGCGGGTGTGCTTCGCGCTGCTGGCCGGGCTCGCCCCGCTGCACGGGGAGCGGTTCGCCGCGCGCGGGGGCGGCGGGACACAGCCGGACCCGTCGGTCTTCGTCGAGACGTCCTCGTACGGCCCGCGTGCCGTCGAGTCCGTCGTGCGTGCCCTGGGCGTGGAGGCCGTCGTCCAGGGTTCGGACCGGCCGTACGCGGAGCCGCCCCAGCATCCCGGCCACGGGCTCGGAGGGGCGGCGGCGTACGCCTTCCGTATCGCCAACCCCCGGCGCCTGCTCACCGGGAAGGAGTGACGGGGGCAGGCAATTATCGGCAACGGTTTTCACAGGCGCGCGTGCTGGGACCGAACGGCGCCGAGTGCCCGGCGTACGGTTGCGACGCCCGCCTGAGGGTCCGCGCTATCCGCTCCGCTCCCGCACGGTGCGCGGTGAGGCCCCCAGCTCCTTGCGGCAGGTCTTGTTGAAGGCCTGGAGGTCGGGGATGCCGACGGTCGCCGCGATGGCCGGGATGGCCAGGGTCGAGGCGATGAGCAGGTGCCGGGCGCGTTCCATGCGGCGGCGCCGGATGTAAGCGACGACGGTATGTCCGGTGTCCTCGCGGAACAGCCGGGTCAGATGGGTGTGCGAGACCCCGGCGGCACGGGCGATGCCGGGGACGGTCAGGGGCCCTGCCAGGTGCTCCTCGATGTGGGCTACGGCCGTCCGCAGCGCGGGGTGGCGGGCCCGGTCCTCGCCGGCGCCGGTCAGGCCGGTGGTGCGCCACAGCACCGTCCACAGCTCGGCGGCGGCCCGGGCCGGGGACTGCGCGCTCGCCGCGACCGTCTGCCGCAGCAGCCCGGTCAACACCGCCGCGTCCGCGCCGGCGTCCTGCATCACCGGGACCCGGCACCGCTCGCCGCCGCCCGGCAGCCGGAAGTGGGCGTACAGGTGCTCGCAGCGCGCGGCGTCGTAGTGGAAGTGCACCTCGGTGTCGGGCGGGACGAGGCTCACGTGTCCGGGGCGGATCGGGTGCCGGGAGCCGCCGAGCTCCAGGGCGCCCGAGTAGTCGTAGAGATGGAGCTGCCACAGGTGCGGGAGCCGGAACACGTCGTGCGGGCCCGCGGTGCCGTGCACACCGACGCCCGCGTTCTCCACCTGCGGGGGCAGGTGGAGGGCCAGGTCGACATGGCGTGTCATGGTGGAAAATTACCAGTGGTCGTCGATTACGACCCACGACAGCGGCCGCTGTTGTTCCTACGGTTGCCGTATGTCAACCACACGACAGCTGCTGAACTCCGCCCAGGTGGCGCGGTTCGTGGCCCACGGCTTCCTGCGCCTGGACGGCATCGTGCCCCGGGAGATGAACGAGGAGGCGCTCGGGGTCTTCGCCGACGGGCTGCCCTCCGTGCCGTACGGCACTCCCGTGCCGAAGGCGTTCCCCGAGGGTTCCTTCGCCCGCCGACTGGTCGAACTGCCCGCCGTCGCGGGGGCGTTGGAGAGTCTGGTGGGCCCGGACCCGACCGTCGACCACCATTTCGTACACACCCGTGAGCCGCGTGAGGGCAGTGCGCAGCCGCTGCACGGGGACGCCGTCATCGATGTGCGGCCCGACGCGTTCGACGTGCAGCTCATGTACTACCCGCAGGAGGTCACCGCCGAGATGGGCGGCACCCTCATCGTGCCCGGCAGCCATCTGCGGCGTACCAACGAGACCGACACCGGCCGCTATCAGAACCTGCGCGGGCAGATCCGGCTGACCTGCCCGGCCGGCACGGTCGTCCTGCTGCACCACGGGATCTGGCACGGCGGGCGGCGCAACGACAGCGACATCGTCCGCCACATGTACAAGATCCGCTTCAACCCGACCGTGCCCCAGGTGCGACTGTGGGACACCGCGGACCTGGACGCGCCCGCCGTCCGGGAGGAACTGGGACGCGGTTTCCCCTGGTACGAGCAGGCCACCGGCCGGCTGGAGATCCTCAACCGGATCAGGCTGTGGCGCGCACTGTCCGGCGACCCCGCGTTCGACGTCGAGTACTGGGCCACCCGTATCGCCAACCGGCCCGCCGCACAGAGGAGCCAGGCGTGACCATGTCCACCACCGTGCGCCAGCAGGTTCTCGTCCTGTACCTGGACACCTCCGCGCTCGACTCACGGGTCGTCGGCTGGGCCCGCTACGACGGCACCGGCGCCGCCCGTCCCACGACCGGGGACAGCGACGAACCGCCGTACGAGACGGGCGTCGCCGCCCTGGAGGACGGCTGGCGGCTCTTCCAGGCCGCGCAGCTCGTCCCGCCGTATCCGGGGACGGAGCACGAGACGTCGTTCCTCAAGCACGAGTTCTTCTTCGAGAAGCTGGTGAGCGGCGGATGAGACAGAGCTCATAGCCGTGAATGCCTCGAATATGGTCCAATACGCCGTAAGTATGACGAATCGGACTCCGGATCTTCGAGGAATCACACCAGATGACCCACCCCCGCCTGTCCGCGCGATCCGCCCCGTTCCTGCCCTCGGGGGCGCTGCGGGAGCTGACCGAGGCGGCCCGGACGGCGGGCACGGGGCAGGTGCTGGACGAGCTGTGGACGGCCCGCCGGTTCCTGGACGGGACACCGGCTGCCGTCGCGGTCCTGGACGGTGACCTGCGCTATCTGTACCTCAACGACACCCTCGCCGAGCTCAACGGGCTGCCCGTCCAGGAGCACCTCGGCCGCCCCATGCCGGAGGTGACCCCCGGCTCCGGACCCTCGGCGGAGGTGGCCCGCGAGGTGCTCCGCACCGGACGGCCGCAGACGGTCGTGTTCGACGGCCGGACGCCCGACGACACGATGGATGTGCCGCGCTGGTGGCTCGGCGCCTTCCACCGGCTGGAGGGCGAGGACGGCGAGATCCTCGGTGTCGCCGCCGTCGTCATGGAGGTCACCGATGACATCCGGCAGCGCGAGTCGCTCAGGCGGGCCCAGCAGCGTCTGGAACTGCTGGAGGAGATCGCCGCCCGGGTCGGCGGCACGCTTGACGCGGCCGAGGCCTGCCGGGCACTGACCGATGTGCTGGTGCCGCGCTTCGCCGACTACGCCGCCGTGGACGTGCTCGACCCCGAGGGCACGCGCCGGGCTCCGGCCACACCGGTCCCGGTGCGGCTGCGGCGCATGGCGGTGGCCGCCGCACCGGGGGTGCCCGAACCGGTCACCCCGGCGACCAGAAGCGGCGAGGTGATCTTCCACCAGGCCAGTTCGTCGATGTCCCAGGTACTGACCGCCCACAAGCCCGTGGTGCTCAACCGGCCCGACGACGACACCCTGCGCATGCTCGCCCCCACGCGGCAGCGGCTGGAGCGCTACCGCGCCCTGGAGCTGCACTCCGTGGCCTACCTGCCCCTCATGGTCGGCGGCGAGCCCGTCGGGGCGGTCATCCTCGGCCGCAGGGCGCACTCCCCCGAGTTCGCGCCGGACGACGTCGAGCTGCTGGAACTGCTGACCGCGCGGGCCGCGACCGGCATCGGACACGCCCTGCGCTACACCCACGAGCACGAGACCGCACTGGAGATGCAGCGCGCCTTCCTGGCCACCCCGCACATACCGGGACCGGGCGTGGAGATCGCCAGCCGTTATCTGCCCGCCGGGAGGGGCGCCGAAGTGGGCGGCGACTGGTTCGACGCCGTCGCGCTGCCCTCCGGACGCACCCTGCTCGTGGTCGGGGACGTCATGGGGCACGGGGTACGGGCCGCCGCGGCCATGAGCGAGTACCGCTCGCTGCTGCGTGCGCTGGCCCTGCAGGGCCTCGCGCCCGACCGGCTGCTCACCGAGGCGGACCGCACCGCCCACGCGCTCGACCTGGACCGCGTCGCCACCTGTGTGCTGGCCCTGCTGGATCCCGCCGCCGGACAGGCGGTCCTGGCCACGGCCGGTCATGTCCCGCCCCTGCTGGTCCGGCCCGGCGCCACCCCCGACCTCGCGGACCTGCCGGTCGGACCTCCGCTGGGCACGGGTTCCGGCGGATACGAGAGCCGGCCCTGCCCGATGCCGCCGGGCACCCTGCTGCTGGCCTACACCGACGGGCTCGTGGAGCGGCGCGGCGAGGACATCGAGACGAGCCTCGCCGCCCTCGCCGGCATCCCCGTCACGGCCGGACAGGCCCTGCCGGACGTCCTGAACACCGTCCTCGACCGGCTGGCGCCGGCTGACTCCGAGGACGACGTCACGCTCCTGGCGGCCCGCATCCTGTAGACACGGCTCAGCCGTCCGGTACCGGGGGCGACGGCCGCTCGTCACCTGTGCGCGGCACGCGCCTGTGCCTTTCGGCCGAGGCGGTCCAGGAAGCGCCGCGTCCGCTCCGGGCGTCATCTTCGGCCCCTGGAAGGCCAGTTGTGGGTCCGTGGGCGGTCCTGTCGGTATGGCGTTCGGTCAACGGGAGGCAGTCCCGAAGACCCCCGCGCCCGGCCCCCGCTCCGCGCATAAGGTCCCGGCATCCGGCGGACGGGCCCGACCACGGGTCCGCCGCGATCCACAGGCACAAGGGGAGGCACCGTGGCGAGTGTGGAAGTGTCGCTGAAGGAGATGATGGCCGGCACCGAAGGGGCGGTGGCGGCCGCGGTCGTCGACTACACCAGCGGAATGGCGCTGGGCACCCTGGGCGGCGGCAAGGACCTGGACCCGACCATCGCGGCGGCCGGCAACACCGACGTCATCCGCGCCAAGGTCCGCACCATGGAACAGCTGGGGATCAAGAGCGACATCGAGGACATCCTGATCACGCTCGAGAGCCAGTACCACCTCATCCGCCTGGTGACGGGCCGCACCGGCAACGGGCTGTTCCTCTACCTGGTCCTCGACAAGGCCCGCTCGAACCTGGCGATGGCCCGCCACCAACTCAAGCGCGTGGAACAGCAGTTGGAGGTCTAGAACGGCTCCCGGCCGGGACGCCGTGCGCCCACGATGTGAAGACTTCTTCAAGTCACCACATCCACATGAGCCCAATCCCTGGCCGCCCGGCGTCCCCGCCCAGCAGGATCGGCACCGACGACCCCGTACCGTCCGGCAGGGAGCGAGCGCCGCCCATGCACGTCCCCCTCTACCAGGCCAAGGCGGACTTCTTCCGCATGCTCGGCCACCCCGTGCGCATCCGCGTCCTGGAACTGCTCCAGCACGGGCCCGTGCCGGTCCGCGATCTGCTCGCCGACATCGACATCGAGCCCTCCAGCCTCTCCCAGCAGCTGGCCGTGCTGCGGCGCTCGGGCATCGTCGTGTCCACCCGCGAAGGCTCCACGGTGAGTTACGCCCTCGCCGGCGGTGATGTCGCCGAACTCCTGCGCGCCGCCCGCCGTATCCTCACGGAGCTGCTGGCGGGCCAGAACCAGCTCCTGAGCCAGCTCCGGCAGGCCGACACCGCCGAGGCGGAGTCTCCAGCGGTGGAAAGAGTCCTCACCGATCGGGGCAGCTCTCGTCCGACCCCCTGACCCGCCGTCCGGAGCCGCCGGTCACCTGGGCGGTGACCGCGTCGACCGACGGGCGGGTGAGGCGGTACGCGGCGGCGGCCGTGCAGATCATCTGCCGCACCCCGGTGTCGCTCAACCTGTCCACGCCCGGGGGGAGTCGGATCGTCATCGTGCCACCCGCCACGGTCACCGTCGGGGCGTCGGACGAGGGCTTGCCGGGCACGTCGGCGGTGGCCGTGGGGAGGGGCGCGGAGGTCGCCGGGCCCGGTACCTCGGTGAACAGGCCGCCCAGGCCCCCCTCCCCTTCCAGCGGACCGGCCATCAGCAGCCGCAGCGCCGCCTCCGGGTCACCGGGCGACTCGGTCGTGCGGGGCGTCGCGACGAGCGCGCCGTTCTTCTCGACGAAGTAGACCGGCGTCTGGGGCAGGGTCCCGCTCGCCGGGCCGCCGGCCTGGACCACTCCGGTCGCGGGGATCCCGCAGGAGGTGAGCGCGAGGAGCGCCAGCAGCGGGACGCGGCGCAGGGGCTTCATGAGGGATCCTCCTCGACCGACTCGTCCCGCCTCAGCGGAAGTTCTACGGTGAAGACGGCACCGCCCGCCGGGTGGTTGGCCGCGTGGACGGTGCCGCCGTGGATACGGACGTTCTCCGCGGTGATGGACAGGCCGAGCCCGCTGCCCTCGGAGCGGATCCGGGCGGAGTCCGACTTGTAGAACCGCTCGAAGACATGGGGCAGGACGTCGTACGGGATGCCGGGGCCGCTGTCCCGTACCTCGATCACGGCCACCGCGTCTGCGGCGCTCAGACGCACCTGCACCGGAGGGGCGCCGTGTTTGAGGGCGTTGCCCACCAGGTTGGCGACGACCACGTCGAGGCGGCGCGGGTCGACGCCCCCGCGGACCGCGTCCGGTGGTGGCAGATCGGTCGCCACCGTGTCCGTCCAGCCGCGTGAGGCGAGGGTGCGGCGGATCGACTCGGCGAGGTCGATCTCGTCCAGGTGCAGCACCGCCGCGCCCGCGTCGAAGCGGGAGATCTCCATCAAGTCGTCCACGAGACGGGCCAGTTTGACGGTCTCCTCGCTGATGAGCCGGACCGCGGTGGCGGTGTCCGGGTCCAGTTCGGCGGCGTCCTCGTCGAGGACGTCGGTGACCGCGGACATGGCGGCGAGCGGGGTGCGCAGTTCGTGCGAGACGTCGGCGGCGAAGCGACGGGCCCTGGACTCCATTTCGCGGAGCTCCGCGACCGACGCCTCCAGCGCGGCGGCCGTCTCGTTGAACGTGTGGGACAGGTCCGCGAGTTCGTCCGAGCCGTTGACCGCGAGCCGGGTGTCCAGGCGCCCTTCGGCGATCCTGCGGGTGGCGAGCCGCAGCTTGCGCACCGGCACCAGCACCCCGCGGGCGGCGAGGAGCGCGAGCACGACGGCCAGCGCGAGCGCTGCCACCATGGCCCGTTCGACGGCGGTGACCAGGGCGTCGACATACGCCTGTTCCGTGGTCTGCGGAACGACGAGGAAGACCTGGACCCCGGTGGCCGTGGGGGCGGTGTCCCGGCCGCCGAAGAGGAGCGACATGCCGACGACGAGGGAGGTGCGTCCCTCGCCGCGCACCCGCTGGAACACGGTGGCCCGGCTGGATGCGACTGCCTCACGCAGGGCCGGCGTCACCTCGGTGAAGGGGTCACCCGGAGCGGAGGAGCCGCTGAGGTCGCCGTAGTTCACCAGCACCCGCCAGCTGCCCTGCGACTCGGTGGCCGCGGTCTCCCGCGCGAACTTCCGCAGGGCGGACTCGTCGGGGGGCACGGCGAGTTCGGCGGCATGCTGGTTCAGCTGGGCCCGCAGTTGTCTGATGGTGGCGTCCTGGCTCTGCTGGAGCACTCCGGTGCGCGCCTCCCGGAAGGTCAGGGCGCCGGTCGTGATGGCCGCGATGGTGGCGACGAGTCCGAAGGCCACCACCAGACGGGCACGCAGGCCCCGCAGCCGCCGCTTCCTCACGGCGCCGAGAAGCGGTAGCCGAAACCGCGCACGGTGTGGATGTAGCGGGGTGCGCGGGGCGGCTCGGACATCTTGGTGCGCAGTCGTTTGACGCAGGCGTCCACCAGGCGGGCGTCGCCGTGGTAATCGTGCTCCCAGACGGCCTCCAGGAGTTGCTGACGGCTGAACACCTGGCCCGGTGAGGCGGAGAGGGTGAGCAGGAGCCGCAACTCGGAGGGGGCGAGGGCGATCTGATCGCCACTCAGCGAGACGGTCAGTCCGGCCCGGTCGACGGTCAGGTCGCCGTACGTGTCTATCTTGGGCAGGCCCTCGGCGCCGGGCGCACCGCCTGCCGCCCGGCGCAGGACGGCGCGTATGCGCGCGTCGAGCACCCGGGCCAGTACGGGTTTGACGACGTAGTCGTCGGCGCCCGCCTCCAGGCCCACGACGATGTCCACCTCCTCACCCCGTGCCGTCGCCATGATGATCGGCAGGGTCTGGTCCACGGCCCGGATGCCCCGGCACACGTCCAGTCCGGTCATGCCGGGCAGCATCAGATCGAGGACGACGATGTCCGGCCGAAAGGCCCGCAGCCGGTCCATCCCCTCCTCGCCGGTCGCGGTGGCGGCGACGTCGTGGTTCTGGCGGCGCAGGGCCAGGGCGACGCCCTCCCGCACGGCGGGGTCGTCCTCGATCAGCAGTACACGTGGCATGCGCACAGTATCCACACGGCCATGACCACGAGGAGGGTTATCGGTTCGTTATCTTCCGGGCCAGGTCCGATCACATGGCGATCACATCGTGAACGACCGTGACAGCGCACAGACGAAACCCCGCCGGCAACCGTCGCCGTAAGCGCTCCGAGCGGAGCGTGAAGAGACAACTGACGGGCGGACTGGCCGCGTTGGCGGTCTTCGCGGCAGTCGGTGGCGCGGTGGTGGCGTGGCTGCCGTCCGACGCGAAGCGAACGTCCGCGGCTTCCACACCGGTTGAGAGTCCGACGCCTCAAGAGACCGCCGGATCATCGGAACCGGACCCGCAATCGGAGCCGGACCCGGAACAGTCCAGCGCGCCCCCCGGCCCCGCCACGACCCCCCTCCCCCAGAGCGGTCCGGGGACCTTCGTCACCGCGCCCGGCGGGAGCGGACGGGTCGGCAAGGGAACACCCCTGCGCTACCGGGTCGAGGTGGAGAAGGGCATCACGATCTCCCCCGAGGACGTAGCCGCACAGGTGGAGCGGACCCTGGCCGACCCGCGCGGCTGGACGGCCGACGGACACTCGGCGTTCCAGCGGGTCTCCGACGGTCCCACCGACTTCGTGGTCCGCCTCGCCACCCCGGCGACCGTCGACAGGAAATGCGCCGAGGGCGGCCTCGACACCGGCGGCAAGGTCAACTGCAGTGTGAACCGCACTGTGATGGTCAACCTCAGACGCTGGGTCCTGGCCACCGAGTTCTACCGCGAGGACGTCGTCGGGTACCGCTCGCTGATCATCAACCACGAGGTGGGCCACTTCCTCGGTCACGGCCATGTGACCTGCCCCGGCAAGGGGCAGCCGGCCCCCGCGATGATGCAGCAGATCAAGGGCCTGCTCGGCTGCGTCCCCAATGTCTGGCCGTACGACAGCGACGGCCGTCCCCTCACGGGCCCCTCCGTCCCGTGACGTCTTGATCCCCAACTGTCAGGAGTTCAGATGGAGTTACGCGTACGCCACAGACATGCGGCCATGGCCGCGGGGGTGGCTTCCGCGGCCCTGGTCCTCGCCGGGCTCCCGGCCGGCGCGGGTGCCGTCGACGCCGTCTCTGCCAAGAGCGCCCGTACGGCCTCCGCGGTGCGGACCGTCACGCTCGTCACCGGCGACCGGGTCCTGGTGGACGCCACCGGCCAGGTCTCGGGAGTGGAGCGGGCGCAGGGCCGGAAGAACATGCCGTTCTCGATCCGGGTGGTAGCCGGGCACACCCGGGTCGTCCCCGGTGACGCCGAACTGCTTCTGGCGCGGGGCAAGTTGGACCCGCGCCTGTTCGACGTCACCCAGCTGGTCAAAGACGGCTACGACGACGCGCACCGCTCCGACCTCCCCCTGATCGCCACGTTCCGCGGCGGGAAGGCCCCCTCGACGAGCCCGTTCACCGAGGCCGGGGCGCGGATGGGACGGCGATTGGCCGTCGTCAACGGCCGGGCGATGCGCTCCGCGAAGAAGCGCGGCGCCGGGTTCTGGAAGGCCGTCACCCACAAGTCCTCGCAGGGCACGGCGGAGTTCACCGCCGGCACCGGCGTCGAGAAGCTGTGGCTGGACGGGAAGCGCCGGGCCTCCCTCGACAAGAGCGTCCCGCAGATCGGCGCACCGGCCGCCTGGGCCGCGGGATTCGACGGCACCGGAACCAAGGTCGCCGTACTGGACACCGGAATCGACACCAGCCACCCCGACCTGGCGGGCAAGGTGGTCGCCGAGCAGGACTTCAGCGGCACCGGCGCCACCACCGACAGGTTCGGCCACGGCACCCATGTCGCGTCCACCGTGGCGGGCAGCGGGGCGAAGTCGGACGGGAAGTACAAGGGGGTCGCGCCGGGCGCGAGGCTCCTCAACGCCAAGGTCCTCAACGACACGGGCGGCGGCAGCGACTCCGACATCATCGCCGGCATGGAGTGGGCGGTGGCCCAGGGCGCGGACGTCGTCAGCCTCAGCCTCGGCGGCCCCGACTTCCCCGAGGTCGACCCGATGGAGGAGGCCGTCAACCGGCTCTCCGCCGAGTCCGGCACCCTGTTCGTCATCGCGGCCGGCAACGAGGGCGAGTCCGGCGAAACCACCGTCGGCTCGCCCGGCAGCGCCGCGTCCGCGCTCACCGTCGGCGCGGTCGACAAGTCCGACGCGCTCGCCGCCTTCTCCAGCCGCGGTCCGCGGGTCGGCGACAGCGGGGTCAAGCCCGACCTGACCGCGCCGGGTGTCGCCATCACGGCCGCGTCCGCCGCGGGCAGCGTCCTGTCCGAGTGGTACCCCTCCGACATCCCCGGGTACCTCACCATCGACGGCACCTCCATGGCCACCCCGCATGTCGCGGGCGCGGCCGCGCTCCTCGCCCAGCAGCACCCCGACTGGAGCGGTGAGCGCCTCAAGGCGGTCCTGACCGGTTCGGCACAGCCGGGCGCGTACAGCTCCTACCAGCAGGGCACCGGACGGGTCGATGTGGTCCGGGCGCTGGACGAGAACGTCGTCACCGAGCAGGGACCGGTCGACTTCGGCGTCCAGCAGTGGCCGCACGACGACGACAGGACGGAGACCAAACAGCTCACCTACCGCAACCTCGGCTCCACGCCGGTCACCCTCGACCTGTCCGTGGACGCCTACGCGGTGGACGGAAAGCCCGCCGCCGAGGGCATGTTCACCGTCTCCCCGCAGCGCCTCACCGTCCCGGCGGGCGGCGAGGCGAGCGCCGAGGTCACCGCGGACACCCGTGTCGGCGCCGTGGACGGCAGCTTCGGCGGGTCGGTGACAGCCGCCTCCGCCGACGGCAAGCTGCGGGTGCGGTCCGCCGTCGGTGTGGTCCGCGAGGTGGAGTCGTACGACCTGACGCTCAAGCACATCGACGAGGAGGGTGCGGCGACGGGCGACGCCGTGACCTCCGTCGCGGGCCTCACCGGCAGCTTCTACGCCGACTACGCCGACGAGCGGGACGGCGAGCTGACGGTACGGCTGCCCAAGGCCGACTACCTCCTGACCGGGGTGATCCACCCGTCGCTGTCCGCCGCCCGGCACGCCGTGCTGATCCAGCCCAAGCTGCGGCTGGACAAGGACATGACGATCAGCGTCGACGCCCGGCAGGCCAAGCCGGTCGGCATCACCGTGCCGGACCGGGCGGCCGTGAACAACGACGCCGCGGTCGCGATCGGCTACGGGCGGGGCGAGGGCCTGGACGACGGCTCCCTGCAGTTCCTGCTGCCCACCTTCGAGGGCTCCCGGTTCGGGCGCCTCGGCTCCGACGAGCCCGTGCCGGGGCTCAACTCCCTGTACTCGGGCGGCTGGGCCGGCAAGGACAAGCAGGGCAGGCGGGTCGACTACCACCTGGGCTGGTACCGGGAGGGAACCCTGGACGGCTTCACCGCGAACGTCCGACGCAAGCAGCTGGCCAAGGTGAACCTCCGGGTCGGTGCGGCGGTCGAGGGCCGGCGCGTCCAGGCCGAGGTGACCGCGCACCTGCCCGACGGCCGACTGGTGAGCGGCTACACCGACATGCGCGGGGAGCTGCCGTACCGGAGCACCGAGTACATCCTCGACAACGGTGTGAAGTGGTCGGTGCGCACCTGGCAGCGCTGGGGTGAGGGCCGGGACGCGGTCTTCGAGGGCTTCCTGATGCGTATGCCGCGGACGTGGAAGGCCGGCCACAGCTACGACGAACGGTTCGGCGTGGGCGTCTTCGGGCCTGTCCTGAACGGCCCCGCCGACGCAGGACCCGCCAGGGGTTTCCCCGGCGTCGGCCGCGACGGGAACACCCTCAGGGCCTTCCTGCCGCTGTTCGGCGACGGCTCCGGGCACTGGGGTCTCACCGACACCACGACGGTGACGACGAAACTGGAGGCGAACGGCAAGGAGATCGCCGACGACTACGGCATCGCGCCGACCCTCGAACCCACGGAGTACACGCTGCCCGCCGAGGACACCGCGTACAAACTCACCGTGGACAGCTCCCGTGACCCGGCCGTGTATCCGGTCAGCACCCGCGTCCGGGCGCAGTGGACCTTCCGCTCGGCGAAGGCCCCCGAGGGCGAGTTCGCCGCACTGCCGCTGTCGACGGTCCGCTTCAGCCCCGACCTGACCCTGGCCAGCACCGCGAAGGCCGGCAAGCGCTTCGAGGTGCCCTTCACCGTCGAGGGGGCGGCGGCGGGACAGCGCCCGGCGAAGCTCGCCTTCCAGGTGTCGTACGACGACGGAAGGACCTGGCAGCCCGCCAAGTCCGTCGGCGGCACCCACCTCTCGCTCAAGCACCCGGCGACAGCGGGTTCGGTCTCCTTGCGCGCGGAGCTGACCGACCGGGCGGGCAACACCCTGACCCAGACGATCGAGAGGGCCTATCTGACCACCCCGTAGTCCCCTCCGTACGCATCTCTGCCCGGGCCGGCCTCACCGCTGTCCCGGGCAGAGGGCCGCCTGGGCGGGCAAGCCACGGGTCAGCTTCCGCAGGCGCATCCCGCGGCGGCCTTGGCCTCGGCCGGGCTCTGATCGGGATCGAGAGCCTGCTCCTCGGGAGTGCAGCAGGCGGTGGTGCCGCAGCAGGCGTCCGGGGACGCGGCGGCCTTCTCCAGGGTGTCGGCGTCGGCCTTGACCACGTACACCTCCCACGGCTCCCTGCCCGGGCCGTGCACCCACACCTTGTCCTGGAGGGCGTAGCAGCAGGAGGTGTCGTTCTCCTCGAACGTGGCCAGGCCCGCCTCCTTCAGCCGGGTCGTGGCGGCGTCGACGTCCTCGGTGCCGGCGACCTCGACACCGAGGTGGTCCAGGCGGGTCTCCTCGCCGCGCTCGCCCTCGATGAGGACCAGCTTCAGCGGGGGTTCGGTGACAGCGAAGTTGGCATAGCCCTCGCGGCGCTTGGCGGGCTCGGTTCCGAAGAGCTTGGAGTAGAAGGCGATCGAGCCTTCCAGGTCGGCGACGCGCAGGGCCAGCTGGACTCGGGACATGGCGGTCTCCCATCCGGGTGATGCCGTATCGACCGATGTCGATACAGGTGACACAGGCGAGGGTGCCACCTGGATAGACAGACGTCAACATAGAAGTACATCGAAACAAGCTGGACGCCGAGGCTCTCTACGCGCCCTCGGCCGTCGCGGTGCTCGGGGCGCTCGGGGTGCGGCCGCCCGGGGCGACGCCCGGGCCGCCGAAGCGGATGCCCTTGGCCTCCTTGCCGACGGCGCTCAGCAGGATCACCACGGCCAGGGCGGGCACCACGGTCCAGGCCATCGCCGCCGGGTAGCCGTGCCGTTCGGCGAGGGCTTCCTGGATGGGGAGGTTGAGGGCGGCGATCAGGTTGCCGAGCTGATAGGTGACACCGGGATAGAAGCCGCGGATCGCGTCCGGGCTCATCTCGGTCAGGTGCGCGGGGATGACGCCCCAGGCGCCCTGGACGCACATCTGCATGAGGAAGGAGGAGAGCATCAGCCAGCCCACGGCCGTGGACAGGACGAAGAACGGCACCACAACCAGGCCCCCGGCCGCCGCGATCCTGATCGTGCGCCGGCGCCCCAGCCTCTCGGAGAAGGCGCCGAGCAGTGCGCCTCCGATCATGGCGCCGATGTTGTAGACGACGGCGATGGCGATGGAGGTGTCCGGGGACAGGCCCAGGCCCTTCTTGACGAAGGTCGGGTAGATGTCCTGGGTGCCGTGCGACATCCAGTTGAAGGCGGTCATCAGCGCCACGAGGTACACGAACCGCTTCAGCACGGCCGGGTTCCTGAACACCTGGTACGCGGGGGTGCGGTTGAGCTTGACGCTCTTCTCCCACACCTCGCTCTCCTCCACCCGGCTGCGCACCCACAGGGCGACCAGGGCGGGCACCAGACTGAAGGCGAACAACCCGCGCCAGCCGAAGGCGGGTTCGATGACGAAGAACGCCACGGCGGCCAAGAGGTAGCCCAGCGAGTAGCCGCTCTGGAGCAGTCCCGACCAGAAGCCGCGCCGCTCGGCGGGGATCTTCTCCATGGCGAGGGCAGCGCCCAGGCCCCACTCGCCGCCCATGCCGATGCCGTACAGCAGGCGAAGTACCAGCAGGACGGCGTAGTTGGGCGCGAAGGCACAGGCGAATCCGACGATCGAGTAGAAGACCACGTCGACCATGAGCGGGAGCCGGCGGCCCCGGCGGTCGGCCCACATGCCGAAGACGAAGGCACCGACCGGCCGCATCACGAGGGTGGCGGTGGTGAGGAAGGCCATGTCGGTGAGGGAGACATGGAAGTCGTCCGCTATCTCGCTGTAGACGAGGACCACCAGGAAGTAGTCGAACGCGTCCATGGCCCAGCCCAGATAGGCGGCGACGAACGCGTTGCGCTGGTCCTTGGTGAGTCCGGTCGCCTGCTCTCGAACGGTCGTCAGCATGCCGGTCCTTCCCACGGTTCGCAGGCGAGGCTAGGTCCGGGTGACGCGACAGACAACGCATGCACGGGCAAAGCAAGAACCACAATTGCCCCAAGCCGAAGCCCTGTTCATCGACCGAAGGCCGTCCCCCCACGCCGGGTCCGGCCGGGCACACCGAAGCGACGGCCTCACGGCGCGGGGCTCGATTTGTCCTTCGCACCCGCAACACCGCACCACAGCACCCCCGGTGACCCGACGGACGTCCAGGCACCCACTACTTCGCGACCGCCTACGTCTGCCATCGCGGAGCGACACCGGCGTCCAGTGCGGCCGGGACCTCCGAGCAGCGGCTGATCCCCAACACATCGGGTGTATAGCGAGGATGCGCACCCACTCATGCACCCAGAAAGCGTCGGATCCAGCACTGGACGTCGTCGAAGCCATTGACTCCTCCGATGTATTGGTGTTGCCTCCCGACCGCCCCTCCCACCACGGAAAGGACGCACCATGAACAGGAGATCCGTCTTACGGACAGCGGCCGGCCTACTGGCCGGCGGCGCCGCGCTCGCCCTCCCCGGGTCCGCGGACGCGGCGACGGCCGCCGACCCGACCGACGGCTGGCGGCAGACGTCGTTCACCTACAGCTGGCAGAAGCCCTGGAACCTCGACCTGGGCGAGCGTCACACCTACAGCGGCGGAGTCCACCGGATGTGGGTGTACGCCACCGACGAGCCTTTCGAGGAGGGCAGCTCCACCGATCCGCGCACCGAGATGCGCTGGAAGGTCGACTACACCACGGGCGATCACATGTGGGACGCCGACGTGTATCTCCCTGCCGGCTCGGACGGCGCCTCCTTCGTCCAGATCCTGCGCAGCGTCCACCCCTCCGGAACCCCGGCCACCGACATCATGCTCAACGTCTACGACACGGGCGGGGGCACCGTGCGCCGCTACGACGGCACGGTCCTCAGGAGCGGGGCCTACGACACCTGGTTCAACGTGAAGATCGCCCACCAGGCGAGCACCGGAACGGGAACGGTCAAGGTCTACTTCGACGACTCCCTCGTCCTGACGGTCGCCGACCGGGGCCCTGCCACCCGCTACTTCAAGAACGGCGTCTACGACCACGGCTCGGGGCGCGCGGAGGCCCGGTTCCGCAACATCAAGTACTGGACGCGGTGATTCCGAGGGGAATGCCCTCAGGGGACCCGACCTTGCTAAGCGGATAGCTGTCCGGTACGTTGCAGCGCACCGGACAGTTGTCCGCTTAGCCCGTCACGCCGCCCGCGCGGTCGGCGGCAGCGGCAGGCCCCGCCCCACTCACCCGCGTTTCCTCGCCATGAATCTGCTCATCCTCGGCGCGACCGGCCCCACCGGACGCCACGTCGTCGACCTGGCCCTTCAGTCCGGCGACAGGGTCACGGTGCTGGCGCGCAGGCCGGAGGCACTGGAGGACCTGGCGGACCGGGTCATCGGCGACCTCCCGCGCGCGGTGCGGCTGCTCGCCGCCGCCGAGCGGTGGCGCGGCGGCGACCCGCGCCCTCACCCCGAGCGGGTGGACGCCGTCTACCCGACCATGCTGACCAAGGGCCCGGCCAAGGGCGGTTCTCTCGTCGGCGAGCGTCTCCCGATGAGGGGCAACCCGACGATCAGCCGCGCGGACGTCGCCGACTTCCTGCACAGGGCGGCCCACAGCACCGAGTGGATCCACCGCGACGCCGTCATCACCGACTGAGGCGCCCTCCTCCCCACCTGCCGGAGCGAGTACACACGGCTCGGTTTTTGCAATACGGGCCGCATCCAGCACTCCGCCAGGACACGCAGCCAACGCCCGACCCCCCGAGGCCGACTCGCTCTCGCTCATGATCGGGCAACCTGGCGAACGTTCCCCCGCTCATACCGGCCCGACATCCATCCACAGAGAGGTGCGAATCACCATAAACTGGGAAAAGCACTCCATGGATGATCGAGGGCAGCGTGTCGGCCAACGGTATGGCATCGAGCTCATACCCGCTCAGCGCCGCGGGTGTCGGCGAAGCGCCCGAGCTCGAAGACGCGCTGGTGAGGGCCGTGGTCCATGCCGTGGAGGTCACGGGAGCACATACCGGAAGCGTGTTCCTGCTCTCCGGCGACCATCGCTCGCTCGTCGTGGCCGCGTCCTGCGGGACACCGCCCTCCCTGCTCAGCGGGTGGCGTCGGATCCCGGTCAACAGCCGTATGCCGGTGGCGGAGGCGTGCCGCTCCGGGCGCATGGTCCACCTGGCCGGCGCGGAGGAGACGATGCGCCGCTTCCCCCAGCTCTCGATCGCCCTGCCCTACCCGTTCGGCTCTGCATCGGTCCCCGTACGGGCTGGCGAGCGGACCTTCGGCGCCATCGCCGTGGTGTGGACGCCCAGGCCGGACGGGACAGGACTGTCGAGGGCGCAGCGCGGGCAGTTGCGCTCCGCCGCCGACCGGCTGGGCACCGCCCTCGCCGGACTGCGGGCCCGCGGCACGCTCGGTGAGTACGACGAGCGGACGCCTCCGGTACTGGTCGCGCTGCCGTCCGCTCCGGCGATCCGGGTGGGCCTGTTCGACTGGAACCTCGACACCGGAGCCCTCACTGCCGACGACGAGCTGTGCGCGATCTTCGGGATTGCGCCCCGCGCGTTCGACGGTCGGGCGGCGACACTGGCGGCCTGCATCGAGCCGGCGGATCTGCCCGGTTTTGGGTCCGCCGCCCGCGCCGCGGTCGAGGAGGGACACCTACTGGCCCACCGCCTACGCATCCTGGACGGCCGTGGCGGACACCGCGTCGTCGAGCTGTGGGGCCGGGTACCGGAGAGCCCCGACGGCTCGGAGGCCTCTTGCCACCTGGTCGGCGCCGTGCTGGACACCGGGAGCGGCATGGCCGCCGTGGCGGCGATCGAGCGGCTCGCGGACGGTTTCTTCGCGCTCTCTCCCGACGGACGCCTCGCCTACGCCAACCACAGCCTGGAGGATCTGCTGCGGGTCCGCCAGGACGAACTGCTCGGCCGGCGCCCCTGGGACATCCTGCCCTGGCTGGCCGATTCCGTGTACGAGGACCGCTACCGGGCCGCCGCCGTCTCCCAGCAACCGGTCTCCTTCCTGGTCCGCCGCCCACCGGACGAGTGGCTGGTCTTCTCCCTCCACCCGGGCGCCCAGGGCATGACGGGATGGGCCTCACGAGTGCGGCAGCCCGTACCGGCCGGCACCGTACCCGGTGCACCAGTCACCGAGGAGGGGCCGCCCATCTCCTCGGCGCCTGTGCCCGCGGCCCCCCGCGTGGGTTCCCTCTACCGGGTGCTCACGCTGGGCAGCGCCCTCACCGAGGCGGCCACCGCGGTCGAGGTGTTCGATGCCGTCGCCGACCAGTTGCTGCCGGCCTTCGGCGGCCAGAAGCTGGTGATCGCCGTGGTGGAGGAACAGCGCCTGCACCTGCTCGCTCAGCGCGGCTACTCGAAACGCTTTCTCGCCCGGTTCGAAGGCACCCCGCTGCACGCCCGGCTGCCCGTGACGGACGCGCTGACCTCCGGCGTCCCGCTGTTCATCGAGTCCCGGGAGCAGCTCCACGAGAGCTACCCCGGGCTCATGGTGGGGCACACCAACTCCTGGGCGTTCCTTCCGCTGATCGCCTCGAACCACCCGGTCGGCGCCTGCATCCTCGGCTTCGACGACATCCACCGGTTCCCCGACGAAGAGCGCGGAGTCCTCACCGCGCTGGGCGGCCTGATCGGCCAGGCGCTGGAACGCGCCAGACTCTACGACGCCGAATTCGCCCTCGCCCGCGGCCTGCAGGACGCACTGCTGCCGCACCGGCTGCCCACGGTGCCGGGGCTGCACGTCACCGGGCGTTATCTTCCGGGCACCAGGGGGATGGACATCGGCGGCGACTGGTACGACGTCATCCCCACGGGCGACGAAGTCGCACTGATCGTCGGGGACGTCGAGGGGCACAACGTCCCCGCCGCGGCCGCCATGGGCCAACTGCGCAGCGCCATGCGGGCATTCGTCGCCGCCGGCCACCGACCGAGCGATGTCGCCGCCGGCACCAACCGGCTCCACATGGACCTCGACCCGGTGCTCCTCGCCAGTTGCTGCTACGCCCAATTCCATCCCCGCTCGGGGATCGTGCGCATCGTCCGCGCGGGCCATCTCCCGCCTCTGCTGCGCCTGCCCGACGGGCACACCGAGATCCTGGATGTGCCCGGCGGCCCACTGCTCGGCATCGACGCGACGGCACGTTTTCCGGAGACGGAGCTGCGTCTCGCTCCCGGGTCGGTCCTGGCCCTCTATACGGACGGGTTGATCGAGAGGCGCGACTCGGACATCGGCTCCGACATCGAGCGGCTCCGGGGGGCGCTGGCCCGGCTTGGCGGGGGCCGCCTGGACGATCTGGCCGACGGGCTGCTGCGGGACGTCTGCCACGCCTCCCCCGACCGGGCGGATGACATCGCGCTCCTGCTCACCGAGTACGCCCCGCCACGTTGACCAGTCCCTGCCGCCACTGTCACGTGCCCCAGATCTTCCGGTACGCCTCCCGGTATCCCGCCGGATCCCAGGTCGTGGCCCCGCGGCTGTTGTCGGCCGTGCTGATGTGGACGGGGGCCACATACCCGCTTGCCGGCCGGCGGGAGAAGGCGCGGTTGAACTCGTCGACGATCTGCCAGCCCTGCAGGGACAGCGGCTCCGGCACGGTGGCCGCCTGGTACTGCTTGCTGTTGATGCGCTGGAAGGCGGAGGGGTCGCCGTCGCCGGCGCCGATGTTGAAGGGCGGGCCGGAACCCTGCTTGCCGGCCGCGCGGAACGCCGGGGCGGCATCGGCGAAGTACAGGTCGTTGATGGCGACGGAGTGGGTCCATCTCCCCTGGAAGCGGGAGAGCAGTGAGGAGATCTCCCGGGGCGTGCGGCTGCCGGCATCCGGGATAGGGATGTTCTCGTACGCCAGCAGCTTCACCCCCGCGCAGGTGGCCAGCTCCTTCCTGATCAGGTCGGACTTGTACTTGGCGAAGGGGATCGAGGCATCGGTGAAGACCACGGCCCCGGCTGTGCCGTCGGAGCTCGAGATGACCCACTGCGCACTGGCTCTGGCCACGTCCTCGACTTTGGTGGTGACGTTGGTGAAGAGCCTGGAGCGCCGGCTGGGGCCGGGGGAAGCGACCGCGTGCCAGCCGATGAGCGGGATGCCTGCCGCGTTCGCACGCGCCACCTGCTGTGAGGTCGAGCTCGGGTCGAAGCCCCCGATGACGATGCCCGAGGGTCTGACGTCCACGGCCTCGCTCATCGCCGCCTGGATGCCGGCGGGGGTGCCGCCACCGTCGATCACCCGGGCGTGCCAGCCGATGACGCGCGCGGCTTCGCGCACGCTGTCCGCGGCGCCCGCGACTCCGGGGTTGGTCATGGTCTGGGCGACGTAGACGATGGTCTTGCCGGCCACCGCGGCGGGACCGCCGGTCGGTCCGTTCCAGGGGATGTCGGTCCGCTCCGCCCGGCTGACGGCGGCCTGGGCCCTGGTCTGGGCCGCGGGGCAGCCGCTCGGACCCGAGGTGGAGTGCGCCGGGCCGCTCGACGAGCCGCGCTCACAGCCGGCCAGCACGAAGACCACGACCACCAGGGCGGTGGCAGTGGACCGCGCGTTGCGGACGGTGGGGGCGTTGCGGTTGCGGTGCACGGAAGCTCCTTGCGGAGGATGCCGCCCGGGCACTCTGGCGGTGCCCACGGCGTGGGTCATGGAGGGCTGCCCGACGTGGTGTCGTCCTGTGTCACGGCGGGCGAATCGCGGGCGCCGGCCGCGCCGGTGCGCAGTCGGCGGCGAGCGGAGTAGCCGGCCAGTCCGACGGCGAGGAGCAGGGTGCCGCCGTAGAACAACGGGACCGTCCAGAAATCGCCGCCCATCTGGGCGATGCCGGTGAGGCCGACGGCGAGGACGGCGACGGCGACGAGGGTGCCCAGGGCGTTGGGGCGGCCGGGTTTGATGGCGGTGGAGCCGAGGAGGGCCCCGACGAACGCGGGCAGCAGGTAGTCGAGGCCGACGCTGGGATTGCCGATCTGCTGCTGGGCCGCGAGCAGCACTCCGTCGAAGCCGACGATCAGTCCCGACGCGGCGAATGCGTAGACGGTGTACTTGCGGGTCGGGATGCCGACCAGGTCGGCGGCGCGCGGGTTCGACCCGACGACGTACAGGTACCTGCCGAGGGGCAGCCGCTCCAGAACCACCCACAGGGCGACCGCGAGCGCGAGGACGTAAAAGGCGGGAATCGGCAGGCCGAGGAAGGTCGAGTCGTAGATGTCGGTGAAGGCGGCCGGGAGGCCTTGCGGGCCGGGGACGATCCGGCCGCCGCCGGTGACCCATCCGGTCACCGCGTACATCATGCTGCCGGTTCCGAGCGTGGCGATGAACGAGTCGATCCGTCCGAATTCGACGACGACACCGTTGAGGACGCCCACGACACCCCCTCCGGCGATCACCGTGAGGCAGGCGAGCGGCCAGGGCCACCCGTCGACCACGACGAGCTGCATCACCATGACGTGCGCCAGGCCGAGACCGTAGCCGATGGAGAGGTCGAACGCGCCGGTCACGATGGGGACCATCGCGGCGAGTGCGAGGACGGCCGGGATCGACTGGTTGGACAGGATCGAGTCGACGGTGTCCCGGGTGGGAAAGGTACGCGGCAGGGTGAGGGAGAAGATCAGGAAAAGCAGGGCGGTGAGGGTCAGGAGGCCGTAGGCGCCGATGAGTTGCCCGCTCCGGCCGCGCAGTCGGGCGAGTCGCCTCGGTGGGCCCGAGCGACGCGGCCGTGCCGGGGGCCCAGCCGGAGAGGGGGAGCCGGTCACGGATTCGCCGAGGTTCCGGAGGAGGGCAGGGCCGAAGCCGCCCGCGTGAGCTCGGTGACCGTGAGAGCCGGGCCGGTCAGCTCGGCCGTCACGGATCCGCGGACGAAGACCAGGGCGCGTCGGCACACGCCCGCGACCTCCTCGAAGTCGCTGGAGATGAGGAGGACCGCCAGGCCGGCGGCGAGCGCCTCGTCGAGCAGGCGGTGGATCGCGGCTTTGGCACCGACGTCCACGCTCGCCGTCGGTTCCTCGAGGATCAGCAGGCGCAGGGCCGGCCGCAGCCACCGGCCGATCATGACCTTCTGCTGGTTCCCCCCGGACAGGGTGGCGATGTCGGCCTCGCTGTCGCGGGGACGCACCGAGAACCGTTCGATCAAGGTGTCGGCCTCGGCGCGTTCGCGGCGGGGGCTGATCCAGCACAGCGCCGACTTGCCTCCCGCCCGGGGGTTGGCCAGGAGGTTCTCCCGTACGGTCAGCTCGGCGAGGCAGCCCTCCCGCTGTCTGTCACCGGGTACGAGGGCGACACCCCGTCCGACGGCGTCCGCGACCGTACGGGGACGGTACGGGCGACCGCCGAGAAGAGTCCGTCCACCGAGGAGGGGACGGGCGCCCGCGAGGGCTCGGGCGAGGCCGATGTGTCCGGCGCCCGTGAGGCCGACCAGGCCGAGGACTTCCCCCCGCCTGAGCTCCAGACTGACCGGTCCCGCGTCGGGGGTGCGCACCCCGTCCAGGGTCAGGACGGCCGGGCCGCCAGCCGGGGTGGTGGCGGGGCGGTGATCGGTCGGCCCCTCGCCGGTGATGGCGCGCACCAGGGTGGCAGGAGTGTGGGTCGCCGGCGAGCCGTGGCTGACCAGGCGTCCGTCGCGCAGCACGGCGAAGGTGTCGGCGACCTCGTACACCTCGTCCAGGCGATGGCTGACGTAGAGGATGCCGTGCCCCCGGTCGCGCAGGGTGTGCAGCACCCGGAACAGCCGGGTGCAGTCCGCGGCGGGCAGGCGGGCGGTCGGCTCGTCGAGGACGATGAGTTCCGCCCGTGCCGCCAGGGCTCGTGCGACGGCGACGAGCGAACGCTCGGCCGGGGCGAGGCGGGAGATCGGCGTGTCGGGGTCGAGATGGCCGGCGACGACCCGCAGGGCCTCGGCGCAGTGTTCTCGGGTGAGCCGCCAGGAGATCAGTCCGGCGCGGCGCGGATAGCCGGTGCTCAGAGCGATGTTCTCGGCCACCGTCATCCACTCCACCAGGCCGAGATCCTGATGGATGAAGGACATGTGCCGGGAAGCGGCGTGACTCCCGAGCGGGTGCCCGGCCACGGTGACCTGCCCCGAGTCGGCGTGGTGGACGCCGGCGAGCACCTTGATGAGCGTGGACTTCCCGGCTCCGTTGGGACCGAGGAGGGCGAGGACGCTGCCGGCGTGGATGTCGAGGTCGACCCCGGCGAGCGCGAGGGTTCCCCCGAAGCGCTTGGCAAGTCCGCGGACACGGACCAGAGGTTCCGCCCCGAAGGGCGGGACCGCGTACGCAGAGGTGTCGTGGGCCTCGTGCACGGACATCTCCGGGGTTGGACCTGGCGGGCTCTTCCCGATGTGCATCAGTGATATTAGCCGTACATATAGCGCATTTCCGGCATCCTGCCACTGTCTGTGACCCTGACGGAGCAGTGCATCGCCTGGGTCGGCGCCTCAGGCCGCCTCGATCCCGCATTCGGCCCAGATGACCTTGCCCTGCTGGGTGTAGCGCGTGCCCCAGCTCTGCGTCAGCTGCGCGACGAGGAACAGGCCGCGGCCGCCCTCGTCGGTGCCGGCCGCTCGGCGCAGATGCGGGGCGGTGTTGCTGGTGTCGGAGACCTCGCAGATCAGGGTGCGGTCGTGGAGCAGCCGTACCCGGATGGGCCCTGCGCCGTGCCGGATGGCGTTCGTGACCAGCTCGCTGAGCACCAGTTCGGCGGCGAACGCGGCCTCGTCGAGTCCCCAGTCGGCCAGCTGCCGGGTGGCGGAGGCGCGGACCTCGCTGACCAGGGCCGGATCCGCGGGCAGGTCCCAGGTGGCTATCCGCTGGGGGTCCAGGGCGTGGGTCCGGGCGACGAGCAGGGCAATGTCGTCGCAGGGATGGGCGGGGGCTACGGAGTCGAGTATCGCCTCGCAGGTCTCGTCGGGCGTGCCGTCCGCTCGGGCCAGGGTGGCGCGCAGCTGATCGAGGACCACGTCGACGTCGCGGTGACGGTCCTCGATGAGCCCGTCGGTGTAGAGGACCAGCTGGCTGTTCTCAGGGAGGTCGAGCTCGGCGGATTCGAACGGCAGACCGCCGAGGCCGAGCGGGGGTCCGGCGGGCAGGTCGGGGAACCACACGGTGCCGTCGGGGCGGACCAGAGCGGGCGGGGGATGGGCGGCGCGGGCCATGGTGCACCGCTGTGTGGTCGGGTCGTAGATGGCGTAGAGACAGGTCGCGCCGATGATGCCCGCGTCCACGGCACCGGGGTCCTCCCGGTCCAGGCGTCCCACGAGTTTGTCGAGGTGGGTGAGGACCTCGTCCGGGGGGAAGTCGAGTTCGGCGAAACTGCGGGCGGCCGTGCGCAGCCGCCCCATGGTGGCGGCGGAGAGCATGCCGTGGCCGACGACGTCGCCGACGAAGAGCCCGATGCGGCTGCCGGACAGGGGTATGACGTCGTACCAGTCACCTCCCACGTCGGATTCTGCGGGAAGGTAGCGATGGGCGACCTCGACGGCGTCCTGGTCCGGCACTCCGTGCGGGAGCAGGCTGCGCTGCAGGGCCAGGACCATGGCACGTTCGCGCGTGTAGCGCCGGGCGTTGTCGATGGACAGTGCGGCACGGGCGGCCAGTTCCTGGGCCAGCGACCGGTCGTCGTCCCCGAACGCCGGCGAGTCCTGCGCGCGGTAGAAGCCGGCCACGCCCAGGACTGCGCCGCGGGCCACCAGGGGCGCCGCGATGAGAGAGTGGACGTGGCTCAGCAGCTGTGCGGAGTGCTCAGGCTCCTGCGCGAACCAGCCCGCGGCAGTCTTCAGGTCCGGTTCAAGCACTGCCTGGCCGCTCGTCAGACACCGCGACTGCGGCATTGACGGACCGTAGTCGACCTGCTTGCCGACCGGGTGGAAGGGACAGTCGTCATGGATGCCGTGGACCACCGTACGGCGTAGGTCACTGCGGGGATCGGCGGCCTCCTCGCCGCGGAGCACGGCTTCCGGCAGATCGATGGTGACGAAGTCGGCCAGTTGCGGCACGGCCGACTCGGCGAGCTCCCGGGCGGTTCTGCGCACATCCAGGGTGGTGCCTATGCGGACGCCGGCCTCGGACAACAATTCCAGGCGGCGGCGCGCGGCCAGGGCGTAGGTCCCCACGTGCGGCTCCCCCACCATCATGAGCCCTCTCGCCGGGGGCGGGGAGTCGGAGTGCTCGTCCGTCGTGCCGTCGCCGGCCGTGACGCGCTCGACGCCCACGGCGAGGCCCTGCTCCGTGCCGGGAAGATATTCCGACGGCGGTGTGACGTGGAGCCGCCCGGCCGCCACGTCGGGAACGGCCCCGGACAACGTGAGGGGGGTGGCGACGGCAAGCTCGGCAGGGAGGCCCAGCGGCTCGTGGACCGGATGTGGGGAGGCGAGGGGCTCGCGCGGTGAGGGACCGGGGACAACGGCCTCGATGGCGAAGCCCTCCACTCCGGAGGCACTCGTCATCGGCCGGCTCACGAGCGTGACCCGACGGCCGTCGGACAGGGGCACGTCGACACAGGCCCGCTGCGCGCAGGCGATCAGCTCGGCGGCCTTCTCCATGAGGATCGCCCGGTCGCGGGGGCTCATCTCCACGGCCAGTTCCGGCACCCCTGTGCGGTGCCGAAAACCTGCGGCGGCCTCGGCTCCGCTGTCCAGGTACGCCCGCAGCAGAGCGCGCTCACGCGAGGAACTCTGCCCCAGCAGCCGCCGCTCGATGGTCTCGGCCGCCTTGCGTATCACGGTGTCCAGCGCCGGGTCCTCGGCGCTGCGCGGATAGCCGAAGCACAGGACGCCCTCGATGCGGCCGCTGAGCGGGTCGCGGACGGGAAGCGCGCGGCAGGCACTGCCCTGGGAGCGCTCGGCGAAGTGCTCGGCACCGTAGACCCGGATGGGTTGGCGCTCGGCCAGGGCGAGACCGATGCCGTTGGTGCCTGCGACATTCTCGGCGAACACGAACCCGGGGACACTCTGGATGGCCGGGAGAAGTCTGGCCAGCGACGCTTCTCCGAAACGGCGCAGGAGAACCGTCCCGCTCGCATCGGCGACGGAGATGTTCATGGCGCTGCCGGCGAACTTGGCCTGCAGCCGGTCGAGCACCGGAACGGCCGCGCGGACGATCCGCCCGTCCGGTTCGAAGTCCTCCCGGAAGGGAAGGTCGGACTGGTCCGGCGACAGCCCCAGGGTCCGGCAGCGCCGCCAGGAATCCAGGATCGACGTGCGCACACCCGTCTCGACCGGCTCACCCTGCAGGAACCGCTCACGGAAACTGGCGGGCCCCGTGCCGCCTGGCGCACGCCCCGTCGGTATCGGATCTTCGCCGGCCCGAACCACGCTCCGCCTCACTCGCGCCTTCGACAGTCAACCCTTCCGAAATGTCTGATATGGACGAGGATACGGGCATTGGAGGCGCGAGTCACCGTTCCCAAGGCCCCTCACACACGGTGACCGGACCGGATCGGTGTCACAGGACCGCGACCGGGCTGACGGGCGAGCCCGTCCCGCCCGGGACGTTCAGCGGCGCGACGACGAGCATGAAGTCGTAGCGCTCCGCCGTCGCGGTCGCGGCGGACAGCGCTTCCAGGTCCAGGTTGTCCAGCAGCGGCACCCCCATCGCGGCCACAGCCAGGGCGTGGACCGGCGAGTGCACGCCCTCCACGGGTGAGGGCCGTACGTCACTGTCGCCGTCTCCCCCGAGCAGCGCGATGCCACGCTCGGCAAGCAGCGGCAGGGCGTCCACATGAAAGCCCGCGCTGGCCGTGTCGAGGTCCCAGGCGCCGAGTTCCTCGCGGCGCCGGACGTGTCCGGAGCGCAGCAGTACCGCGTCGCCCTCGCCGATCGTCACATCGAGCGCCTTCTCCACAACGACGATGTCCTTGGCGCGCACCGCTCGCCCCGGCTCCAACCAGCGGATCCCGAGGACGGCGGGCAGGTCGAGGAGCACTCCCCTCGTGACTAGGGACCCGAGCGTCGACACCGCGCCGAAGCGGGCGCCCGCGGCATCGACGACCTCGTGTGCCGTGCGGCCGTCGTAGAGCTGACCCCGATAGGCGATGTGGCACAGCGCGTCGAGATGGGTGATGCCCTTGCCGTGGTAGTCGGCGGCGATGAAGTCCTTGTGGGTGGAGGGTTCCGGCGCCTCCACGTCACCGAGGTCGGTCATGTGGTGCAGGGCGGGCTTGCGGTTGCCGGGGCCGGGCCGGGTGTTCCACGGCAGCGCCAGCGGGACGACCGTCCCGGTCCGCACGCGCGCTGCGGCCCGCCGTACATGGTCCGCGGTGACCCGGTTCCAGGTACCGCGGTCGGCCGGGGACCAGCGACCCCATGTGCGAACCGCCTCGAAGAGTGCGTCGAACTCCCGACGGGAGACGGCGGGCCCATTGCCGACGCCGGTCGGCGGGGGATTCGCGGCATCGGCGGAACTCGGACTCATCTGTACTCACCGCTCCCAGGCTGGAACGGCTCCGACGGCAGGACGTCACCGGACGCGACACGGATCGGGCTTAGCGGGTGTGCGCCCGGCTGACGCCGTGACACGGAGAAGCACCGTCCTCGTGATCGGAAAACCAGCTTCGCACATTCACACGGCCCGTTCACCGAGGTGGGCTCCGGCACGGAGGAAATGAGTCGCCCAGGGACCGAGGTTGCAGTCAGGAGCCCGAAAGAAACGAGAAACGTACCTTCCGCTCCGGATTATCCCTGTTCGTGTCCACCAGGCACACCGACTGCCAGGTCCCCAGTTCCAGTTGCCCGTTCACCACCGGCAGGGTGGCGTGCGGGGGCACGATCGCCGGGAGGACGTGGTCGCGGCCGTGGCCGGGGCTGCCGTGGCGGTGCTGCCAGCGGTCGTCGGCGGGGAGCAGGGTGTGGAGGGCGGCCAGGAGGTCGTCGTCACTGCCGGCGCCCGTCTCGATGATCGCGACGCCCGCTGTCGCGTGCGGTACGAAGACGTTGAGGAGACCGTCGCGGCCTGCGGCGGCCTCGCTCAGAAAGGCCTCGCAGTCGCCGGTGAGGTCGACGATCCGCTCCGACGAACCGGAGGAGACGTTCAGGACTCGGGTGGTGAAAGCGTCTGACATGCCCCCATCCTCACCCCTCGCGCCGGATTCACTCGTCCTCACCCGGCCTGCATGGCTCATCCCGCGATACGGCGGGTCCAGTCCGCGAGACGCCATTGACCGTGGACACGCCGACTGGCTAGCTTCGGCCCCATGTTGCGTTCAGCTCTGCTCACCACGCGCGGTCACATCGACCTGCTGCGGGTGGCCTCCGCCGCGTGTCGCCGCGGCTGCTGACGTCCTTCTCTCCCTTTTCCCACCCTCGCTCCACTGACCGGCGCGTGCACTGATCCGTGCCGTCCTGTGCGGTGGCGTCGAGGCGTGCCCCTCACCGTTCGCTCTCCCCCTCCGTGGAGCAACATGAGCATCAGCCATGCCCCGCCCGGCTCTCCCGTACCCGACATCTCGGAAAAGTCCCGCCACGATGTCGCCGAGACCACCCGCCCCGCTTCCGGCCTCGACCTCGATCTCGAACCCATCGTCCCCACCTCCTCCCGCCGCACCCGCGTCCCCCGCTGGCTGCGCCGCACCACGGGCCCGGTCCTGCTGCTGGCGTTGTGGCAACTCCTCAGCAGCACTGGTGTGTTGACCCCCGACGTCCTCGCCTCCCCAGGCCGCATCGCCCAGGTGGCGGGTGATCTGATCGCCGACGGTTCGCTGACCTCGGCGATGACGACCTCCCTCCAACGGGTCGCGGGCGGGCTGCTCCTCGGCACCCTCGTCGGCACCGGACTCGCCCTCGTCTCGGGCCTGTTCCGGGTGGGCGAGGACGTCGTGGACGCACCCGTGCAGATGCTGCGGACCGTGCCGTTCGTCGGTCTGATCCCGCTGTTCATCATCTGGTTCGGCATCGGCGAGGCCCCGAAGATCGCCATCATCACGCTCGGCGTGACCTTTCCGCTCTATCTCAACGTCTACGCGGGCATCCGTGGCGTGGACGCGCAGTTGATCGAGGCCGGCGAGTCTCTCGGGCTCTCGCGGTGGGGGCTCGTGCGTCATGTCATCCTGCCGGGCGCGCTGCCCGGCGCCATGACGGGTCTGCGCTACTCGCTCGGCATCGCCTGGCTCGCGCTCGTCTTCGCCGAGCAGGTCAACGCGGACTCCGGTATCGGCTTCCTGATGGTGCAGGCACGGGACTTCCTGCGCACCGACGTCATCGTGGTCTGCCTGATCGTCTACGCCTTCCTCGGCCTGCTGGCCGACTTCGTCGTCCGCTCCCTCGAAAGGCTGCTGCTGCAATGGCGACCGACGTTCACCGGCCGGTGAGCCCCCAGGTGACCGAGGTGTCCGGAGCCGAGGCACCCCGACCGGCCCAGGCCGTGCGCGTCGAAGGCCTGACCCGCTCCTTCGACGGCCGTGCCGTCATCGACAACCTCCGACTCGATGTCCGGCCGGGCGAGTTCGTGGCCCTGCTGGGCCGCAGCGGCTGCGGCAAGTCCACCCTGCTGCGCATCCTGGCCGGACTCGACCGGGACATCGAGGGCACCGTCCTGGTCCCGCGCCGCAAGGCGGTCGCCTTCCAGGCACCCCGCCTGATGCCCTGGAAGAAGGTGTGGCGCAACGTCCTGCTCGGCCTGCCCGGAAAGCCGGCACGTGCCGTCGCCGACCGGGCCCTGGAGGAGGTCGGCCTGAGCCACCGTGCGGACGCCTGGCCCAAGACCCTGTCCGGCGGCGAGGCCCAACGTGCCTCGCTGGCGCGGGCGTTGGTGCGCGAACCCGATCTCCTGCTGCTGGACGAACCGTTCGGCGCGCTCGACGCGCTCACCCGGATCAAGGCCCAGCGCCTGGTGGGCGAGCTGTGGCAGCGCCGCGGCTGCGCCGTGCTGCTGGTGACGCACGACGTCGAGGAGGCCGTACTGCTCGCCGACCGGGTCCTCGTGATGGACGACGGTGTCATCGCGCACGAGCAGGAGATCGACCTCGCCCGGCCGCGCGACATCACCGACCCCCGGTTCGCGGAGATCCGCGGGCAGCTCCTGGAGCGCCTGGGCGTCGACACGGCCACCGAAGCCGCCTGAACTCCCCTACCCACAAGCCAAGTACCACAGAACGGATCGCCATGCGACGTCGCCTCGCCCCCGCCGCACTGCTCCTCCCCCTCGCCCTCCTGCTCACCGCCTGCGGTGGAAACGCCTCCGCCGGCACCGGCAGCGACACCGACGGCAAGGGCTCCCTCACGCTCAACGTCGGTGACCAGAAGGGCGGTTCGGAGGCGATCCTGCGCGCCGCCGGGGAGCTCGACAACCTCGACTACAAGATCAAGTGGTCGACCTTCACCTCCGGACCGCCGCTCCTGGAGGCCGTCAACGCCAAGGCGGTCGACATCGGCGGGGTCGGCAACACCCCGCCGGTGTTCGCGGCCGGCGCCGACTCGAAGATCACGGTGGTGGCCGCCTGGCACGGCACGTCCAAGGGCGACGCCATCCTCGTACCGAACGGCTCCAAGCTGACCGATCCCGCACAGCTCAAGGGCCGGTCCGTCGCCGTGGCGCAGGGGTCGTCCGCCAACTACCAGCTGGTCGCGTCCCTCAAGAAGGCCGGGCTCAGCCTGTCCGACGTGAAGGTCAAGTATCTCCAGCCGGCCGACGCCCTCGCCGCGTTCACCTCCGGCAAGGTCGACGCCTGGGCGGTCTGGGACCCGTACACCTCACAGATCCTGCAGGCGAAGCAGGGCCGTGTGCTGACCACCGGCGACGGCGTCACCAATGGCCTGACCTTCCAGGTGGCGGCACCGAGTGCACTGAAGGACGGGAAGAAGGCCGCCGCGATCAGGGACTACCTGGAGCGGCTGCGACGCGCCTACAAGTGGGTCTACTCCCATGAGCCGGAGTGGGCGAAGGTCTGGGCCAAGGAGACGGGGCTGCCCGAGGACGTGGCGCTGGCCGCGGTGAAGCGGACGTACACCACCCGGGTCGCGGTCGCCGTGGACCAGCAGCTCATCGCCTCCGAGCAGGAGATCGCCGACACGTTCACCTCGCTGAAGCTGATCCCGAGGAAGGTGGACTTCGGGGACTTCGTGGACACGCGGTTCAACGGCGATCTGCCGGCGTCGACCTCCGCGGTCCGCCCCTCCGAGGGCTGACGCGGGAAGCTGCCGGCACGGGAAGATCCACGACCTCGCCAGGGTTGGTAGAAATGTGAACAACACGCGCGAGGTCGAGGTAGTCGTCGTAGGCGCTGGTCAGGCAGGTCTGTCCAGCGCCTACCACCTGCGCCGCACCGGTTTCGAGCCGGAGCGCGACTTCGTGGTCCTCGACCACTCCCCCGCTCCCGGGGGCGCCTGGCAGTTCCGGTGGCCGTCGCTGACCTACGGCAAGGTCCACGGCATGCACGCGCTGCCGGGGATGGAGCTCACCGGCGCCGATCCTCAGCGGCCGTCGTCGCAGGTGATCGCCGAGTACTTCACGGCGTACGAGCGGGCCTTCGACCTGCGCGTACACCGCCCGGTCGACGTCCGAGCGGTGCGGGAGGGCGGCGCCGGGAGGCTGCTCGTGGAGACTTCCGACGGGGACTGGTCGACGCGGGCGCTCATCAACGCGACCGGCACCTGGGACCGGCCGTTCTGGCCGCGCTATCCCGGCCAGGAGACCTTCCGGGGGCGGCAGTTGCACACCGCGCAGTATCCCGGGCCCGAGGCGTTCGCCGGGCTGCGGGTGGTCGTGGTGGGCGGGGGCGCGTCCGGCACCCAGCACCTCATGGAACTCGCCCCGTACGCGGCCGCCACCACCTGGGTGACCAGGCGCGAACCCGTGTTCCGGGAGGGCCCCTTCACCGAGGACTTCGGCCGGGAGGCCGTGGCGCTCGTCGAGGAGCGGGTACGGCAGGGACTGCCGCCGAAGAGCGTGGTGTCGGTGACCGGACTGCCGCTGAACGACGCTGTCCGGCAGGCGATCACGGACGGGGTCCTGGACCGGCAGCCCATGTTCGACCGGATCACGCCCGAGGGCGTGGCATGGAACGACGGACGGCACGTGGACGCCGACGTGATTCTGTGGGCGACCGGCTTCCGGGCCGCCATCGACCATCTGGCCCCGCTGAAGCTGCGCGAGCCGGGTGGCGGGATCCGGGTCGACGGCACGCGCGCGGTCGCCGACGAGCGGATCCATCTCGTCGGTTACGGCCCGTCGGCGAGCACCATCGGCGCCAACCGGGCGGGCCGTGCGGCCGTACGGGACATCAGGCGGCTCCTGACCGCGGAAGCCGCCGCTGCCTGAGGCTCGGTCGACGTCACCCCGACTTGGCCGAGTCCCGCTGGTTCTTGTTGAACTCGGCCACGTTGCGCCGGTGTTCCTCGAAGCTGTTGGTGAAGCGGGTGTCCCCGGGCTTCACCGTCACGAAGTACAGCCAGTCCCCCGGGGTCGGGTTGATCGCCGCGCGCATCGCCTCCTCGCCCGGGTTGTCGATCGGGGTCGGTGGCAGACCCATGCGCTGGTACGAGTTGTAAGGGCTGTCGATGCGGGTGTCGGCGCTGGTCGTCCTCAGGGTGGAGCGGTTCAGCCCGTAGTTGATGGTGGAGTCCATCTGCAACGGCATCCCGCGCTCCAGGCGGTTGAAGATGACCCGGGCCACCTTCCCCATGTCGGCCTCGGTCGCCGCCTCGGCCTGGACGATGCTCGCGATGGTGACGGCCTGGTAGACGTTCATCGCGTTGCGCTGGGCGCCGGCCGCGATCGGGGCGCCGTTGAACTTCTTGTTCGCGGTGTCGACCATGAACGAGAGCAGCGCCTCGGGCGTCGTCTTCTTCCCGTGCCGCTCCAGTGGGTACGTCGCCGGGAAGAGATAACCCTCCGGGTTGCCCTCCGCTTCGTCGGGCAGCTTCAGGTGCGCCTTGGCCAGGGACTTCTTGGTGGTGCCCGGAGGCCGGGCGAGGGCCTTGTCGACTGCGTCGTAGATCTGCCCGGCCCGCCGGCCCTCCGGGATCACCAGGGTGGTCGACTCCCTCTGCCCCCCGCCCCGCAGGCTGAGCAGCGGCACCGCCACGGCGGTGCCGGCCACGACGGCCCCGGTCGCGATGAGGACGAGTCGGCCCCGGCGCGTCAGTCGAATCGTGCTCCGTGGCGGAGTGTTCCTGTGCATGCGGGCACGGTAACCCGCATATCGTCACAAACCAGGCATATCTTCGGCTTGTCGGTTTCGGTTCAGCTGGTCGGTTCCAGTTGCGCGTCCCCGTGCGCGGGGTCCAGTCGGGCGTCCCGGCGTACGAGCTCCGCGTACCGCCCCTCCTGCTCCAGCAGCTCCTCGTGCGTACCGCGCTCGGCCACTCGCCCGGAGTCGAGGACCACGATCTGGTCGGCGTTCCGGATGGTGGACAGGCGGTGCGCGATGGTGAGGGTGGTGCGATTGGCTGAGAGCGCGTCGATGGCCTCCTGCACGGCGTGCTCGGTCCGGGTGTCCAGCGCGCTGGTCGCCTCGTCCAGGATGAGGACGGGAGGGTCTCGCAGAATGGTCCGCGCGATGGCCAGGCGCTGCTTCTCCCCACCGGAGAACCGGTGGCCGCGCTCGCCCACGACCGTCTCGTACCCGTCCGGCAGCGAGGCGATGTGGTCGTGGATCTGGGCGGCCCGGGCCGCCTGCTCGATCTCCTCGTCGGTCGCGTCCGGCTTGGCGAAGCGCAGGTTGTCGGCGACCGAGGCATGGAAGAGGTACGTCTCCTGCGAGACGACCCCGATACCCCGCGCGAGGGTGTCGAAGTCCAGGTCGCGGACATCGACCCCGTCGAGGGTGACCCGGCCGCCCGTCACGTCGTAGAGCCGCGGGACCAGATAGCCGAGCGTGGACTTGCCGGCGCCGGTCGGGCCGACGACCGCGAGGCTGCTGCCCGCGGGGACGTCGATGTCGACGCCGTCGAGGATGGGGCCCCGCTCGTCGTCGCTGTCGTACCGGAACTCCACGTTCTCCAGGCGGACCTCGCCCTTGACGCGGTCGAGGTGGACCGGGTTCTCCCGCTCGGTGATGTCGATGGGCAGGTCGAGGTACTCGAAGATGCGCTGGAAGAGCGCCAGGGAGGTCTGGATCTGGACGCCGGTCGACAGGAGGCTCACGGCCGGGCGGAACAGGCCCTGCTGGAGCGAGACGAAGGCAACGATGGTGCCGATCGAGATGTCCGGGCCGCCGGTCCGCAGGGCGAGACCCGCGGTCCAGTAGATGACGGCGGGCATCGCGGACATGACGATCCCGATGACGGCCATGCGCCAGCGGCCTGCCATGTTCGACCTGACTTCGAGGTCGACCAGGCCCTCGGACTCGTCGGCGAAGGACCGGGTCAGCGAGTCGGAGCGGCCCATGGTGCGGCCGAGCAGGATGCCGCTGACGGAGAGCGACTCGGTGACGGTCGCGGCCATCGCGGCCATCTGCTTCTGGCGCTGGGTGGTGATCTTCTTGCGTTCGTTGCCGACCCTGCGGCTGATCCACACGAACACCGGGAGCAGCAGCAGCGAGACCACCGTCAGGCGCCAGTCGAGGGCGATCATCGCGACGATCGTGGCGATGACGCTGGTCAGGTTGGAGACCAGGGAGGTGGCCGTCGAGGTGACGGTGGCCTGCATGCCGCCGATGTCGTTGGCGATGCGGGACTGCACCTCGCCGGTGCGGGTGCGGGTGAAGAAGGCGAGCGACATGCGCTGCAGGCGGCCGTAGACGGCGGTGCGCAGGTCGTGCATGACGCGCTGGCCGACCGTCGTGGAGATGAGGGTCTGCAGGACGCCGAAGATGCCGGTGAGGACGGCACTGAGGATCATGCCCAGCGCGAGCAGGCTGAGCAGTCCGGTGCGGCCCTCGGGGATGGCCACGTCCAGCGTTTCCTTCAGCAGGAACGGGGTGGCCACCGTGACGAGGGAGGAGGCGCCGACCAGCAGGCCGACGACGGCGAGCCTGGCGCGGTACGGCTTGAAGAGCCGGAGGATACGGCGCACCTGACGCGGTTGGTCCGTCGAGGTGCCGGGTGCGGGGGTCCAGTCGATGTGATCGCGGGGCATGGTCTCCTACGGAGGGTGAGGTGATGCGGACCAGCGGAGCCTAGCTCATTGTTACCTATGCTCACAATGAACCAGGTCCTGATATTGTTCCCGCATGACCACGCCAGATTCCGACAGCCTGCTCGCCGAGCAGTTGCTCAGGCTCACGCGCCGGGTGCACCGCATCCAGAAGCGCCAGCTCCATGAGCGCGGTCT
The DNA here is from genome assembly GCF_040607335.1 of Streptomyces sp. NPDC005303. NCBI lineage: Bacteria > Bacillati > Actinomycetota > Actinomycetes > Kitasatosporales > Streptomycetaceae > Streptomyces > Streptomyces sp. NPDC005303. The sequence goes on from NZ_JBEXGM010000009.1 coordinate 54,440, forward strand.
CGGCGTGACTCCGGCCCAGTCCCGGCTGCTGCGCACCCTCGCCCACTGGGAGACGCCGCCCCGCATGGCCGATCTCGCGGAGCGGCTGGAGGTGGTGCCGCGTGCGGTGACGAGCCTGGTCGACGGCCTGGAGGCGGGCGGCAAGGTCCGGCGCGTGCCCGATCCGGCCAACCGGCGGGCGATCCGCATCGAGCTCACCGAGGACGGCGTGAAGACGCTCCAGGAGCTGCGGGACGTGCGCAGGGCCGCCGCGGAGGAGACCCTCGCCCCCTTGTCGGGCGAACAGCGCGAGGTGCTGAGCCAGTTGCTGGACACATTGGCGGACGGACCGTGCTGAACGGGGTGTGGCCACCACTTGGGCGAAGTGGTGGCCACACCCCGTTCGGGGACCGGTGCCAGCTCAGGAGTCGGTGTCAGCTCATGGACCGGTTTCAGCTCATGGACCGGTGTCAGCTCATGGATCGGTTTCAGCTCATGGATCGGTTTCAGCCGACCTCGGCCACCGGTTCTTTGGCGGTCGGAGCCGGTACAGGCTCCTCGTCCGCCTCGGGCACGACCTCGCCGCCCAGCACCTGCTTGGCCCTGTCGATGTCCAGCGCCCCCTCCCAGCGGGAGACCGCGAAGACCGCGACGCAGTTGCCGAGCAGGTTCGTCACGACGCGCATCGAGTCCATGATGCGGTCCACGCCGAGGAGCAGGGCGACGGCACCGGCGGGGATCGCGCCGAGCGAGGAGGCGGTCGCGGACAGGGCGAGGAAGGCCGAGCCGGGGATGCCCGCCATACCCTTGCTGGTCAGCATCAGCACCAGGACCACGGTGATCTGCTGGCCCAGGCTGAGGTCGACGCCGACCGCCTGGGCGATGAACAGCGTGCCGATGGAGAGGTAGAGCGAGGCGCCGTCCAGGTTGAAGGAGTAACCGGTCGGCAGCACCAGGCCGACCGCGTCGTCGCGGGCGCCGGCCTTGCGCAGCTTCTGCATCACGCGCGGCATGACGGACTCGGTGGACGCGGTGCCGAGTGCGAGCAGCATCTCCTCGCGGATGTAGCGCAGGAACTTCCAGAGGCTGAGCCCGGTGACCGCCTTGAGCGCGACGGCGAGCAGCACGATGAAGAGCGCGGCTGCCGCGTAGCACAGGACGATCAGCTTGGCGTAGGTCTCGATGACGCCGAGGCCGTACTGGCCGATCAGGACGGCCATCGCGCCGAAGACCGCGATCGGCGCGAGACGCATCACGAAACCGACGACCGCGAAGATGATCTCCTGGGCCTGCTCGATGGCGGGCAGCACCTGCGGGACCCTGGTGTGACCGAGGTGCAGCAATGCTGCGCCCACCAGACAGGCCAGGATGAGCACCTGGAGCAGGGAGTTCTCGGCGAAGGCGCCGATGAAACTGGTGGGCAGCGCGTTCACGATGAACTCGGTCGTCGAGGGCAGGTGCCCGCCGCCGGTCTTGGCGTCGACGGCCGCGGTGTCGAGCGTGGCCGGGTCGACATGCATACCCGAGCCGGGCTGGACGATGTTGGCGGCGAGCAGGCCGATGATCAGCGCGAGGGTGCTCGCGACCTCGAACCAGATCAGCGCCTTGAGCCCGATCCGGCCGAAGGCCCTCAGGTCACCGGCCTTGGCGATGCCGACGACGACCACGCAGAACACGAGCGGCGAGATGATCGTCTTGATGAGCCGGGTGAAGCCGTCGCCGAGCGGCTGGAGGTCCGAGGCGAAGCCCGGCCACAGCTTTCCGACGAGGACACCGAGCACGAGCGCGCAGGCCACCTGTGCGAAGAGAGAGGTACGCAGTATGCGTGCGACACGTCGCGGCAGGGACGGGACGGACGGCGGCACGGGCACTCCTTGAGCGACGGGGGACGCGCAGCAGCCTGGGGGAGACTTCTGCGATACGGAAAGCGGCTTCCGTGATGCCTACTCTGGAGGGCCCGTTGATCACGCGCGAAACCGTCGCGTTTCAGCCGCGTAAATCACCCCACCTGTGACGCGTCGCACACAACTCTCCTCAGCAGCCGCTGCGTTGCTCGGTCAGCACCCCCTGGACGGTGGCGAGGAAGCGGTCGTAGCAGCCGGCCGAACCGCGGATCCGATAGCGCTCACTCGTCGTACCGATCGCGTGCCGCTGGTCGCGCGGGACGTTGATCGTGTACGTGGCGTCGCCCGCGTAGGTGTCGTCGAGCCGGTACCACCCCGAGCGGTGGCCCGCTCGCGTCATGGTGACGTCAGCGTGATCACCGAGGGTCAGTACGGTGCGCAGCCGGTCGCCCGTGCCGATCGTGGTCGTGCCGTCCATCGTGTACGTGCGGTGGGTACGGGTGGTCCGGGCCGGGCCGCGGCCGTCGACGGTGACCGACTCGTCGTCGGCCCAGGTCGCCTTGAGCGCGTCTGGGTTCTCACCGTCGGCCCAGCGGTGGGTGGAGGTGTTGGCCAGCGAGCGGCGGACGGTGGTCGTGACGCGGCCGTGCGAGGTGTCGACGTATCCGGCGACGGTGAGCCGGTGGTCACCCTCGGTGTCCACCCGGTGTTCCGAACCGGGTGTGTACGTCGAGGTGTCGGCGAGGTCGCCGCTTGTGAGTGCGGTGAGCTTCCCGGTGACGTGGGCGCGTTCGGCGTCCTGCCAGACGAGGACGTTCACGGGGGTGCTCCAGCCCGGCTGCCCCTGGGGGACGCCGACGACCGAGACCTCCACGCGGTGCGGCCGCCCGTCGTTGAGGATGCCGGCGAAGGGGGTCAGGTCGTATTCGATCGGCTTGATGTCGAAGGCGCGGGGGCCTGGGACGACGTACCAGAGGAAGGGATTTGACCAGCCACCGGTCCACACGGTCGGGAACGGGGCGGCGATGCCCGCGAGCCGACCGTCCACGTTGATCTGCACCTCGCGGTAGGGGCCGCCGTCGGCCTGGCAGGAGTACGGGGCGTTCGACGGGACCGCCAGGTACCAGTACTCCTCGCAGCCGCCGCCCGAGCCGGTGGCGTACACCTCGGCGACGATGCGTTCGCTGTTGCGCGGGGTGGTGAGGGTGCCCCCGTCGAGCGTCAGCACGCGGTCCGGCGCCGAGGCCTCGCGCCCCGGGTAGAAGGTGAGCGTGACCTTGACGTCGATGATCCCGGTGTACGTGTCGTCGACCACGTTTCCGATGAGCATCTCGATGTCGTGGCGGGCGCGGAACGTGTCGCTGTAGCGCGTGACGTCCTTCTCGACGGACCACTCGATGCCGTCGGGCGAGGGCTCGGGTGTGGAGGTACGGAAGATCTCGACCCCGCCGATGTGCAGATACCCGAGCCGGTCGAACTGCCGCCCCTTGACCTTGCCGTCCATGCGCAGCACGACCTTGCTCCAGCGGTCGCCGCAGCCCTCGGGCGGTGTGTAGGTGCCGGTGTACGGCGTGAAGTCGCGGAACTGCGCTTCGGCGACCGTGACTCGGCAGGACCTGCCCGAAGGCCTGGCGACGGGCGGGGCCGCGGTGATGGGGTCGTGCCAGTCGGTGCCGAACTCCGCGGGGGCGTCGGCCTGTCGGGCGTCGGGGGATCCGGCGTCCGCCGACTGGGCGGGTGCCGCTCCGAGCAGGGTGCTCGCCAGAAGGGTCGCTCCTGCGAGCATGGACATGACGATCCGTCTCTTCATGGCCGTGTTCTACGGCGAGTCGGGCGTCTCCCGCAATGACGCCTCCCTCATCGGCCTCAGTCGTCCAGGTCCGCCCTGTCCCCCATCACCACCACGGGATGCCGATCCGGATCGAGCGTGCGCAGCAGATACCGCATCGCCGACCGGGACACGCTGACACAGGCCGACGTGCCGCCGCCGTGGTCCAGGTGCAGCCAGATGCCGCCGCCCTTGGCATAACCCCCGGGCCGCGTCTGGTTGTTCGGCGGGGTGCCCTCGACCCGGTTGTAGTCGATGGCGATGACGTGGTCGAAGTCGTGCCAGTAGGACTTCGGCCACCAGCGCGGGGCCGCGATGGCAGCGGACCGCGTGTATGGCAGCCGGGCCCCGGGGGCCGGCAGCACGCCCCCGGCGTCGCTGAGCGTGAACACGCCGACGGGGCTGCGCCTGTCGCCCTCGTGATGGTCGGTGGTCCAGCCCTTCCTGCCGTTGTGCGCGGGCCAGCCGCGGACCCGGTGCCATCCGGATCCGCGCTTGGTGTAGAGCACGACGGTGGCGTCCGGGGAGTCCTTGCCGTCGCCGTAGACCGCGACGACCTGGCGGGAGGCGACGGGGATGCGGCGCTGGAGACGGTCGCCGACGCCGGGGACGCGGGTGGGGGCGGGGCCGGGCTTGTCCGCGGCCTCGGGGTGCTCGCCGCCGCTGGGTTCCGGGCCGCCACCGCTGCACCCTCCCAGGGGGATCAGCAGCGCCGCCAGGACCGTCGCCGTCACCACGGCACACCGCACGCCTCCGACTCGCATCGCTCCATGCTCCCACCCCGGTCCGGGGAAGGCCGATTCCGCGGACGCAGCCGGATCCGTACGGCGCGGCGGAAAACCTGTTGCCTCCGACCACGCTCTGCCGCGAACCTTTCACGGTTTGCAGCCGCAGTGTGCGGCTTCCTCCCATCCCCCTGACACGAGCCACCACAAGCCACTGGGACATCACACGTCATGCAGATCCAAGACCTTCCGTATCCCGACCCGGGAGTGCCGGACGCACGCTCGGGCCCCCGGTTCCTGTGGTGGCTCTTCAGGAACCAGCTGGGCGGACAGCTCAAATCCCTGGCCTGGGGGCTCCTGCACTTCCTCTCCGTCTCCGCGCTTCCCTTCTGCGTCGGCGTGGCCATCCAGGCGGTCGTGGACCACTCCGGCCGCCGACTCGCCCTCGCGGGCGGCCTGCTGGCGCTGTGCTGCCTCGGCAGCGCGCTCGGCGACACCTTCCTGCACCGCACCGCCGTCACCAACTGGATCACGGCCGCCGCGCGCGTCCAGCAGTTGCTGGCCCACAAGGCCGCCAACCTTGGCTCGGCGCTGACCCGGCGGGTCGCGGCCGGCGAGGTCGTGGCCGTCTCCACCGGTGACGTCGAGAAGATCGGCTGGTTCGTGGAGGCCTGGTCACGGTTCACCGCGGCCGCCGTCACCATCGTCGTGGTCTGCGCCGGACTGGTCGTCTACCAGCCGGCACTCGGCGGAGTCGTCGCCGTGGGCCTGCCCTTCCTGGCTCTCGCGGCACTGCCGCTGCTGCCCCGCGCGACCAGACGCGCCGACTTCCAGCGCGAGAAGGCGGGCCGGGCCACCGAGCTGGCCTCCGACACGGTCGCCGGTCTGCGGGTGCTGCGCGGCATCGGCGGCGAGGAGCTCTTCCTCGACCGCTATCGCAAGGCCTCCCAGGAGGTCCGCCACGCGGCCGTGCGCAGTGCCCGCATGTGGTCCCTGATCGCCGCGATCCAGGTGCTGCTGCCGGGGCTGCTGCTGATCGCGATCGTCTGGTACGGCGTCCATCTGGCCCGGCAGGGCCGCGTCGAGATCGGCGAACTGGTCACCGTCTACAGCTCGGTCATGATCCTCACCTATCCGCTGCGGCACTTCGAGGAGATCGCCATGGCGTACTCCTTCTCCCGGCCCTCGGCCACCCGGGCCGCCCGGGTGCTGTCGCTGGAGCGGGCCACGTCCGCCGAAGGATCGCCGGACAGGGCCGGGGACAGCTCGCCGAGCGGGGATCTGTACGACCCGGCCACCGGTCTGCTCGCCCCCTCCGGCCGGCTCACCGCGGTGGTGTGCGGCGACCCGGACGCGGCGGGGCTGCTGGCCGAACGCCTCGGCGGGCACCCTTCGCAAGAGAGCACATCGGTGCTGCTCGGCGGGGTGCCGCTGGACGAGCTGCCGCTTGGCTCGGCGCGCACGGCGGTGCTGGTCCAGGACAAGGACCCGGTCCTGCTCTCCGGGACCCTGCGCGAACTGCTCGACGTGCCCGCCTCGGGTGACGTCGGCGCCGAGGAGGCGCTCGCGGCCGCGCAGTGCGCGGATGTGCTGGCCGCCCTGGTCCAGGGGTCGTTGGACGCCGCGGACCCTCTGGACGCGCGCATCACCGAACGCGGGCGGTCCCTGTCGGGCGGCCAGCGCCAGCGGCTCGCCCTGGCTCGGTCGCTGTTCACCGACCCGGAGGTGCTCGTCCTGGACGAGCCGACCTCCGCCGTCGACTCGCACACCGAGGCACGGATCGCGGAAGGTGTGCGGGCCCTGCGGGCCGGGCGCACGACCGTGGTGTTCACCTCCTCGCCGCTGCTCCTGGACCACGCCGACCGCGTGGTGCTCGTGCACGAGGGCGAGGTCGCGGCGGTCGGCGTGCACCGCGAACTGGTGCACAAGGAGCCGCGGTACCGGGCGATCGTCACCCGCGAGACGGACGAAGAGACCGCGTCGCACGACGTACAGCACGAGCAGGACGCGCTGAACGAGCAAGACGTACGGCGCGAGCAGCAACACGTACTGCACGAGCGGCAAGACGTACTGCACGAACTGGAAGAGATCGAGGAGAGCGCATGATCGGCGTGGCGCCACCGGCCTACGACCCGGCGGCACCGACCACCGCGAACACCCTGCCCGTCGGAGCCACCGCGACCGTACGGGCCTACGTGGCCGAACTGTTCCACCGGCACCGCCGCGCCTTCGGCCTCCTCGTCGGCGTCAACACCGTCGCGGTGGTGGCCTCCATGGTCGGCCCGTGGCTCCTCGGCGACCTCGTCGAGCGGGTGTCGGACGGGGCCCGGGAACTCCATCTGGAGCTGACCGCCGCACTGTTCGTCATCGCGCTGGTCGTCCAGGCGGTGTTCGTCCGACAGGTGCGGCTGCGTGGTTCGATGCTCGGCGAGCGCATGCTGGCCGACCTGCGCGAGGACTTCCTCGTCCGGGCGGTCGGCCTGCCGCCGGGCATCCTTGAGCGGGCCGGAACCGGTGACCTGCTGTCCCGGATCACGACGGACATCGACCGGCTCGGCAACGCGATGCGCGAGGCCGTGCCACAGTTGGCGATCGGTGTGGTGTGGGCGGCCCTGCTCCTCGGCGGGCTCGTGATCACCGCGCCGCCCCTGGCCGCCGCCGTACTGCTCGCCCTGCCCGTACTCGTCATCGGCTGCCGCTGGTACTTCAAGCGGGCGCCCTCGGCCTATCGCTCGGAGGCCGCCGGATACGCCGCCGTGGCCGCCGCGCTCGCGGAGACCGTGGACGCCGGCCGCACCGTCGAGGCGCACCGGCTGAGCGCGCGTCGCATCGAGCTGTCGGAGCGGCGGATCAAGGAGTGGACCGCCTGGGAGCGCTACACCCTGTGGCTGCGATCGGTGCTCTTCCCGTGCATCAACGTCAGTCACGTGATGATCCTCTCGTCGGTGCTGATGGTCGGCGGGGTGTTCGTCCTCCAGGGCTGGATCGGGGTCGGCCAGCTGACGACGGGCGCGCTGATCGCGCAGATGCTGGTCGACCCGGTCGGGCTGATCCTGCGCTGGTACGACGAGCTGCAGGTGGCGCAGGTGTCGCTGGCCCGGCTGGTCGGGGTCCGGGACATCGAGCCGGCCGGCGGGGATGCCGGGCTCGCTCCAAAGGGGCGGGACGTCCACGCCGACCGGGTGCACTTCGGCTATCTGGAAGGCGTGGACGTCCTGCGCAAGGTGTCCCTGGAGGTCGCGCCCGGCACCAGGCTGGCGCTGGTCGGCCCCTCGGGCGCCGGCAAGTCCACCCTGGGCAGGTTGCTCGCCGGCATCTACGCGCCCCGGGACGGCCGGATCACCCTCGGCGGGGCCGAACTGTCCCGGATGTCCGCCGAACGGGTCCGTGAGCATGTGGCCCTCGTCAACCAGGAACACCACGTCTTCGTGGGCTCCCTGCGCGACAACCTCCTGCTCGCCCGGACGGACGCCACGGACGCCGAGCTCTGGGCGGCCCTCGGCGCGGTCGACGCGGACGGATGGGCGCGGGCGCTGGACGACGGCCTCGACACCGAGGTCGGCTCCGGCGGGCTGACCGTCACTCCGGCCCAGGCCCAGCAGGTCGCACTGGCCCGGCTGGTGCTGGCCGACCCGCACACGCTGGTCCTGGACGAGGCGACGTCGCTGCTGGATCCCCGGGCGGCGCGTCACCTGGAACGCTCCCTGGCCCGCGTCCTCGACGGCCGCACCGTGGTCGCCATCGCCCACCGCCTGCACACCGCCCACGACGCGGATGTCATCGCCGTCGTGGAGAACGGCCGCATCAGCGAACTGGGCAGCCATGACGAGCTGGTCGCGGCGGACGGGGCGTATGCGGCGTTGTGGAGGTCTTGGCACGGGTGACGGGGCACGGGTGAGTTGGCACGGGTGAGGGGTCGGGGGCGGGTGAGGGGGTCGGGGGCGGCGGGAGGCCGGGCGTCAGGTGCCGGACTCGGGTTCGCGGATGCCCGGGTCCGGAGATGCTGTGTGGGAGGCCGGGCGACGGCCGCTCCCTCCCACATCCCAGCCCTTCCGGACACCCGCACAACGCCGCTCGTCCCCTCGGACACCCGCACGGCACGCCCCACCCACCGAGACCCGCACAGCCCACACCCCGCCCCGCCCATCAACCACGCACCCCCCACCCCGGCCCCCATCACCCGCTCCAGCCAGCGCAGCGACCACGTGGCGTTGCGCAGTCCCGAAAGGGAGTGGAAGGCTGGACAGCAACACCGGCTCAGGGAGCGCCCGCGGACGGCACCGTTCGACGGCGGGCGCGGCGAGTGCCCCGTGAGGCCGTGGTCCGCCACGGGCCGCGAGAGGACCGGGTCCGTCCCCTTCACCTGGAGGAAACCGTGGACAGCTCCGACGGATGGGGAGACGACGTCTACCAGCCCGACGGATCCGACATCCAGGACGACGCGGGTCTGCTCGACGCGGAGGACACCCTGGAGGACGACGGAGTCGGCGATCCCCTCGACCGCGGCTGGTCCCCGCCGGAGCGACCGTGGGCGGTCGAGCACAGCGGTGTGACGGCCGCGGAGCGCCGGGAGGGCGAGACCCTGGAGCAACGGCTCGCCGAGGAGACACCCGACCTCGCACCGTCCGACGGTGACGGCATCGGCGACAGCGACGGCACCGACGGCGAGCTCCTGGACAACGAGGTCGGCACCCTGCGTTCCGGCCGTCTCGTGGCCCCCGACGAGGGGGCTCACGAGGACGAGGAGAGCGCGCTGGTCGCCACGGACGTGGGCATCGACGGTGCCGCGGCGTCCGCGGAAGAGGCCGCGATGCACGTCGTCGACGAGGATTCCCTGTCCGGCTGACCGTCGCGGCCGCCCGGCCGTTTCCGCCCCGCCCACCGCACTGCCCGTGCCGTACCGCGGGCCTCCCGAGGAGCATCCATGCAGCAGGACAAGCACCCCGACTACCACGAGGTCGTCTTCCGCGACCGCTCCGCCGGCTACGCCTTCCTGACCCGGTCCACGGCCACCAGCGACCAGACCATCGAGTGGGACGACGGTGAGACCTACCCGGTGGTGGACGTGGAGATCTCCTCCGAGAGCCACCCCTTCTACACCGGCAAGGCGCGGACGGTGGATTCCGAGGGACGCGTGGCCGCTTTCGAACGGCGCTACGGCGGCGGGACCGGTCAGAGCAGCTGACGGAGGACGTGGGCGCTTCGGCCTCAGATGAAGTTGAGCGCCGCCGCGCAGCCCACTCCCCCGAGCAGCATGAACGCCGGCATCAGCACCTTCAGCTCGACCCAGCTGCCGGCCCGGAAACGCATGACCTTCGGCGGGCCGATCGGGTACCAACGCTTGCGGCCCACCGGGATCGGCCACAGGATCGGGCAGCCGGACACCGTCAGCGCGTCCCCGATGTCGTGCACGAGCGCGCCCAGCACGACGGGCAGACCCAGCCACAGGTACTCCTGGCCCGGCTGCGTGAACAGCCAGTTCGAACCGTTGCCCGGCTTGTCCAGGACGCCCGCGATGATCCACGCGCTGGTCGCGGCCAGCAGCCACACCAGGACGTCGGCGCTGGAGCCCCGGGTCGCCCGCCACAGCAGGCCCTCGATGGCCAGCACCATGTGCGCGAACAGGATCGCCAGCACCGCCCAGCGGCCACCGGTGATCGCCGCCACCGAGCAGCCCGCGCCGATCAGCACCGCCCACAGCCAGGTGTGGGTGAGCGTGCGGTGCCCGCCGGAGCGACGCGGGTCCCCCTGCTTCTTGGTGGCCTTGTAGACGGCGTAGGAGAGCTTGTCGACGATCTCGCACAGGGCCCGTGAGATCGGCCCGAAGGCCCGCGAGATGGTGGCTGCCTTGTGGTCGAGGTCGGGGGCGAGCGCGGCCCCCGCGCAGATCAGCGCTCCGGCCAGCAGTACGGGCCACGGCATGGTGTGCCCCGTGGCGGCGGCCGCCGCTCCTACGCCCAGCCAGGCCGCGGCGCCCGACAGCGAGTGTGCTGGTCCCATCATCGGCGTTGCCCGCCCCATTCCTCGTGTGCCACTGTCCAGTTGACCGGCGCCGCTGACGCTTCGTCGGCGACACAGCGTACTGGTCGTGATCTTCGGACTCGCATCCGATTCCCCCATCGGGCATCCGGGCAGGCAAGATGGGTGGGTGACCCTCATCGATCAGCTGCCGCCGACCGCCGACCCCGACGCCCTCTACGAAGCCTTCGAGTCGTGGGCCGAGGAGCGGGGGCTGACGCTCTACCCCCATCAGGAGGAGGCGCTGATCGAGGTGGTCTCCGGCGCCAACGTGATCGTGTCGACGCCCACCGGCTCCGGCAAGAGCATGATCGCGGCGGGTGCGCACTTCGCCGCCCTCGCCCGTGACGAGGTCACCTTCTACACCGCGCCCATCAAGGCGCTCGTGTCGGAGAAGTTCTTCGAGCTGTGCAAGATGTTCGGCACGGAGAACGTCGGCATGCTGACCGGCGACGCCTCCGTCAACGCCGACGCCCCCGTCATCTGCTGCACCGCCGAGGTGCTGGCGTCGATCGCGCTGCGCGACGGCAAGAACGCCGACGTCGGCCAGGTCGTCATGGACGAGTTCCACTTCTACGCCGAGGCGGACCGCGGCTGGGCCTGGCAGATCCCGATCCTGGAGCTGCCCCAGGCGCAGTTCGTCCTGATGTCGGCCACGCTCGGCGATGTCGCGATGTTCGAGAAGGACCTGACCCGGCGCACCGGCCGACCGACGTCGGTGGTCCGCTCGGCCACCCGTCCGGTCCCCCTCTCCTACGAGTACAAGTTCACCCCGCTCACCGAGACCCTGACGGAACTCCTGGAGACCAAGCAGGCACCGGTGTACATCGTGCACTTCACGCAGGCGCAGGCCGTGGAGCGGGCGCAGGCGCTGATGAGCATCAACATGTGTACGCGCGAGGAGAAGGACCAGATCGCCGACCTGATCGGCAACTTCCGCTTCACCACCAAGTTCGGCCGCAACCTCTCCCGTTACGTCCGGCACGGCATCGGCGTGCACCACGCCGGCATGCTGCCCAAGTACCGGCGGCTGGTGGAGAAGCTCGCGCAGGCAGGTCTGCTGAAGGTCATCTGCGGCACCGACACCCTCGGCGTCGGTGTCAACGTGCCCATTCGCACGGTGCTGTTCACGGCGCTGACCAAGTACGACGGCAACCGTGTGCGCACCCTGCGCGCCCGCGAGTTCCACCAGATCGCGGGCCGCGCGGGCCGGGCGGGCTACGACACGGCGGGCTTCGTCGTCGCCCAGGCTCCCGAGCACGTCATCGAGAACGAGAAGGCGCTCGCCAAGGCGGGCGACGACCCGAAGAAGCGCCGCAAGGTCGTCCGCAAGAAGGCGCCCGAGGGATTCGTCGCCTGGTCGGAGAACACCTTCGAGAAGCTCATCACTTCCGAGCCGGAGCCGCTGACGTCCCGTTTCCGGGTCACCCACACGATGCTGCTGTCGGTCATCGCCCGTCCCGGCAACGCCTTCGCGGCGATGCGGCATCTCCTGGAGGACAACCACGAGCCGCGCAAGCAGCAGCTGAAGCACATCCGGCGGGCGATCGCCATCTACCGCTCGCTGCTGGACGGCGGCATCGTCGAAAAACTCGACGAACCCGACGCCAGCGGCCGCATCGTACGGCTCACCGTGGACCTCCAGCAGGACTTCGCTCTCAACCAGCCGCTGTCCACGTTCGCGCTCGCCGCCTTCGAGCTGCTCGACCCCGAGTCGCCGTCCTACGCCCTGGACATGGTGTCCGTGGTGGAGTCCACGCTGGACGACCCCCGGCAGATCCTGGTCGCCCAGCTGAACAAGGCGAAGGGCGAGGCCGTGGCCGCGATGAAGGCGGACGGCGTCGAGTACGAGGAGCGCATGGAACGCCTCCAGGACATCTCGTACCCGAAGCCCCTGGAGGAGCTGCTCTTCCACGCGTACGACACCTACCGCAAGAGCCACCCCTGGGTCGGCGACCATCCGCTCTCCCCCAAGTCGGTCATCCGTGACATGTACGAACGGGCCATGTCCTTCACGGAGTTGGTGTCCTTCTACGAGCTGGCACGCACCGAGGGCATCGTCCTGCGCTACCTCGCGAGTGCCTACAAGGCGCTCGACCACAACATCCCGGACGACCTCAAGTCCGAGGATCTGCAGGACCTGATCGAGTGGCTCGGCGAGACGGTCCGCCAGGTCGACTCCAGCCTCCTGGACGAGTGGGAGCAGCTCGCCAACCCGGAGCAGATGACCGCCGAGGAGGCCCAGGAGAAGGCCGACGAGGTCAAGCCCGTCACCGCCAACGCGCGCGCCTTCCGGGTCCTGGTCCGCAACGCCCTGTTCCGCCGCGTCGAGCTCGCGGCCCTGGACCAGGTCGAGGAGCTCGGCGAGATGGACGGCGAGGCCGGCTGGGACGCCGACGCGTGGGGCGAGGCGATGGACAAGTACTGGGACGAGTACGACGACCTCGGCACCGGCCCGGACGCCCGCGGTCCCAAGCTGCTGCGGATCGAGGAGGAGCCGCAGCACCGGCTGTGGCGCGTACGGCAGACTTTCGCCGACCCGAACGGCGACCACGACTGGGGCATCAGCGCGGAGATCGACCTCACCGCGTCCGACGCCGAGGGCCGCGCGGTCGTCCGGGTCACCGATGTCGGCCAGCTGTGAGCCCGCGGCCGGTTGTGAGCCCCAGTCCGGTTGCGAGCCGAAGCCCGGTTGCGAGCCGGCGCCCGGCTGTGAGCCAAGGAGAATCCCACCCATGACCAACCCGGCCGAGAGGCTCGTCGACCTGCTCGACCTGGAGCAGATCGAGGTCAACATCTTCCGTGGCCGAAGCCCGCACGAGTCCCTCCAGCGGGTCTTCGGCGGCCAGGTGGCGGGCCAGGCGCTGGTCGCCGCCGCCCGCACCACGGACGGCGAACGCCCGGTGCACTCGCTGCACGCGTACTTCCTGCGCCCGGGCCGGCCAGGCGTACCGATCGTGTACCAGGTCGAGCGGGTGCGGGACGGACGGTCGTTCACGACGCGCCGGGTCACCGCCGTGCAGCAGGGTCGCACGATCTTCAATCTCACCGCCTCCTTTCACAAGCCTGAGGAAGGTCCCTTCGAGCACCAACTGCCTCCCGCCCGCAAGGTCCCGGACCCGGAGTCCCTGCCGACGGTCGGGGACGAGATCCGGGAGCATCTGGGCGAACTGCCCGAGCAGTTGGAGCGGATGGCGCGCCGCCAGCCCTTCGACATCCGGTATGTGGACCGGTTGCGCTGGAGCGCAGAAGAGGTCAAGGACGCCGAGCCGCGGAGCGCGGTGTGGATGCGCGCGGTCGGGCCGCTCGGGGACGACCCGGTCGTGCACACCTGCGCGCTGACCTACGCGAGCGACATGACCCTCCTGGACGCCGTCCGCCTCCCGGTCCAGCCCTTGTGGGGCCCGCGGAGCTTCGACATCGCGTCGCTGGACCACGCCATGTGGTTCCACCGGCCGTTCCGCACCGACGAGTGGTTCCTGTACGACCAGGAGTCGCCGATCGCGACGGGTGGACGTGGTCTGGCCCGTGGCCGGATCTACGACCTGGAGGGACGTCTGCTGGTGTCCGTCGTCCAGGAGGGGCTGTTCCGGCCGCTGTAGGGCAGGCGCGTCAGGCGCTTCTGCGTCGGAGCCAGCCCAGCAGCCCGCGGGACGGTTCCTGGGGTGCCGGCTCACCCGGTGGCAGGGCGGAAGGTGCCGCCCTGCCTGCGGGGCGTGGCGCGGGCCGGAACCGGCGCGCGTCCTGAAGAACACCGGTCAGTTCGGTCGTCAGCCAGGCGATCTCGGCCGGGTCGTCCGCCGTCATGATCTTCTCGATGAGGTGCGCGGCCGGCGTGCCCTGCGCCCCTTGGGCGGGTGGTCCCGGCCGGAAGCGTCCGAGGTGGGACCGCTCGTAGGGGTCCGGGACGAGCTCCGCGATCTGGGCGGGGTCGAGGAAGGCGGCGAGGGCTCCGGCGCTCTCCCAGGGGTCTTCGGCCAGGCGCAGCAGGAATCCGCGGTGGCGTCCGCGCCAGTTGCGGGCCCGCAGGTCCACGCCTTCGTCCAGCATGTCGCGCAATCCCTCGGGCATCCGCCGTGCGGTCAGCAGCGGGGTGTTCTCCTCGACTGTCGTGAACTCCTCCAGTTCAGCGGCCAGATAGAGCCACACGACGGCCCGGTACCGGTTCAGATAGAACCGCACCGGCGAGAACAGGCCGAGGCGCGCCAGGCGGGTGAACCTGCCGACGGGGATGTGCATGACCTCCGCGCCCTCGGTGGTGCCCACGAGCCGTACGCGTCGACGCAGTGAGTCGGGGAAGCCGCCCGTGGTCCGCAGCCGGTCGATCTCGGAGCGCGTGACGCGTCGGCCCCCGCCCCCCTCGTCGGGCACCGTCCGGATCTGGCCGAGGTGTACGGCGAGGTCGAACTCACTTCGCTTGAGGCCCAGTTCCCGCGCGGCGCGGCTGGGATTGTAGGCATTCCGCTGGAGTTGGGTGATGGTGCTGCTCGCCATGCTCGCTCCCCCGTGGAGTCGTCGCTCACGCTGTGTGCGTTCGCTGTGACAGAAACCGTAGCCGGTCGGGCGAGTTGCGTGGCGACCCTGTGGATAACTCCAGCTGGGCCGAGAACGCGCAGGTCAGAGGTCTGTCACCGGGCTCCGCTCGGGCTGGCGGGCGTCCACGTCGAGGTGTTCGCCGACCCGGTTGACGAGCAGCGTCATCTCGTAGGCGATCCGGCCGATGTCGGCATCGGAGCCGCTGAGCACGCACAGACAGCTGCCGGTGCCCGCCGCGGTGACGAACAGGACCGCGTCGTCGAACTCGATCATCGTCTGCCGCACCTTGCCCGCGCCGAAGTGGCGCCCCGAGCCCTTGGCCAGGCTGTGCAGTCCGGACGAGACGGCGGCGAGATGGTCCGCGTCCTCACGGCGCAGTCCCGTGCTGGCGCCCGTCACCAGACCGTCGTTGGACAGCACCAGCGCGTGCCGCACATGGTCGACGCGCTCGGTCAGATCGTCCAGCAGCCAGCCGAGCCCCTGCTTCTGCGGCATGTGTCCCGTCTCCCCGTGTGACGTCCTGTCCTGCCCGGAGGATCTCCGAGCAGGCCTTCCCCACGACCGTCAACCCTTCCCCACGACCGTCGGCAGGGCAAGGAGAATGGGGACATGGCACAGAAGATGACCGATGAGGAATGGCGGGAGTTCGTCTCGCACGGCACCCGTACCGCAAAGTTGTCGACCGTCCGGGCCGACGGGAGTCCGCATGTGGCACCGATCTGGTTCGTGCTCGACGGTGACGACCTGGTGTTCAACACCGGGAAGGCGACCGTGAAGGGGCGCAACCTGGCGCGGGACGGGCGTGTCGCCCTGTGCGTGGACGACGACCGGCCGCCCTTCGACTATGTGGTGCTGCAGGGCCGGGCCCGGATCTCGGAGGACCTGGACGAGGTCCGGCACTGGGCCGGGCGGATCGGGGCGCGGTACATGGGCGAGGAGCGGGCCGAGGAGTTCGGCACCCGCAACGGCGTTCCGGGGGAACTCCTGGTCCGCGTCAGGATCGACAAGGTACTGGCGGAGAAGGCCGTCGCGGAGTGACGTGAGGTGCCGGTGACCCGGCCTTGCCAGGGTCAGCCCACCGAGTCGAGCAGCCGGGCGGTGTGCATCCGCCCGGCGTACTCGACCAGCCTGATCAGCACTTCCTTGCCCGAGTCGCGGTCCCGTGCGTCGCACAGCACCACGGGTGTGCCCTGGTCCAGGTCGAGAGCGCGCGAGACGTCATGGGCGCCGTAGGTCCGGGCACCGGTGAAGCAGTTGACGGCCACCACGAACGGGATGTGCCGGTGCTCGAAGTAGTCGACGGCCGGGAAGCAGTCCTCCAGGCGCCGGGTGTCCGCGAGGACGACGGCACCGAGGGCCCCTTGCGACAACTCGTCCCAAAGGAACCAGAAGCGGTCCTGGCCCGGGGTTCCGAAGAGATAGAGCGACAGGCCGGAGCGGATGGTGATCCGCCCGAAGTCCATGGCGACCGTGGTGGTGACCTTCTGGTCCACACCGTCGGTGTCGTCCACCAACTGGCCCGCCTCGCTGAGCAGTTCCTCCGTGCGCAGCGGCCTGATCTCGCTGACCGCGCCCACCAGGGTGGTCTTGCCCACGCCGAACCCACCGGCGACCAGTATCTTCAGCGCGAGGGCGGTCGGCTCGCCGCCCTGGGCGTCGGAGTTCTCGGAGACCATCGATCACTTCTCTCGGGAGGGCCGGCAACGGGCGGCGACGACGGTAGGGGGTCGCGAAGGCAGCATCATGACAACTGGAGCTCTCCTTCGAGGGGTTGGACCACATATTGCCCGGTTCTGAACGTTCATCTACAGCGCCCGGAGCCCTTCGATCACCTCGCGCAGAATCCGTTCGTCGGGGAGCTGCGCGGGCGGCACCGGACGGCTGACGCTGACACAACCGAGCTCCAGGAGGTCCCCCAGGAGCACTCTGACCACGCCCACGGGCAGGTCGGCGCCCGCGGAGAGCTCGGCCACCGACTGCGTCTCCGTGCGGCACAGGTCGATCAGGGCTCGGTGTTCCGGCCCGAGGGCCGTGTCGTCGCCGGCCCCGGGCGCACCGACATCGAGGGTGACGAGGGCGATCAGGTCGAAACGCACCCCGGTGGGGCCGGGTTCGGTGCGTCCACCCGTCATCGCGTAGGGGCGCACGAGAGGCCCGGCCTCGCCGTCGTACCACTGGCTGCCCTGTTCGTACGGGACGCCCGCCATGTCCTCGGTCATCTGAGCCGACCGCCCTTCCCTCTCATCCGGCGGCGGGCGGCCGCGCGCCCACGCGCGGAGGCGTGTAGAGGTGCTCGCCCACCCGCTTGACCAGTCGTGCCATCTCGTAGGCGACCAGGCCTATGTCCGCGCTCACCGCGGTGAGGACGGCGAGACAGGAACCGTCTCCCGCGGCGGCCACGAACAGGAAGCCGTCGTCCATCTCCACCATGGTCTGGCGCACTCCCCCGGCGCCGAAGTGCCGCCCCGCGCCCTTGGCCAGGCTGTGGAAACCGGAGGAGACCGCGGCGAGGTGTTCCGCGTCCTCACGGCGCAGATCCGTCGAGGCGCCCACGGCGAGACCGTCGTTGGAGAGCACCACGGCATGCCGTACCTCGCTCACGCGCAGCACCAGGTCGTCGAGCAGCCAGTCGAGTTCTCCGGACCTGCCCCACTCCCGGCTTCGATCGACCGGGGGGACCCCCATGTCGGCCCTCATGTTCGGGTCCTGGATCATCCTCGGTCTCCTTCGCTGCTGTCTCTGCCCGCTGGGGAATCTGGGGTGGCACCGCGGCCGGGCTGCCTGCCGCCGCCGCGCGCCCAGCCGTCTCGGTACGCCGCCATCCGGTCCCGGACGACTTCGGGTGTACGGCCGTCGTCGTCCCGGCGGGTGGCGGCCGGGGCCGGTTCCTCGGAGCGCTGCTCGCGCAGCTGGGGAGCGAGGTGCGCCTGCCGTACCCGGCGGGGCAGGTCGTCGGATGCCTCCGGCTCGTCGGGTGGTCGGTGCAGGCGCAGGGCGGTGACTCCGGAGGGCGGTGTGTCGGTCGTTCCCCTGCCGGCCGCGGCCGGCAGGGGAGCCACCAGTGCGGGCCTCTCGGCGGGGGCGGGGACGGACTCCTGGTCGCCTTCGGCCGTGCTCACGCGCGCGTACTGGCGTTCTGTGAGCCGTTCCCGGTCCGTGGCCTTGGCGGGCGAACGTTCCGCCGCCTTGATGTGCAGCAGCGCCGTGGGCAGCAGGACGACGGCGGTGGTGCCGCCGTAGGGCGAGGTGCGCAGGTGCACCTTGATGCCGTGCCGGGCCGCGAGCCTGCTGACCACGAACAGGCCCAGCCGGTCGCTGTCGAACAGGTCGAGTGCCTCGGACTGCTCGATGCGGCGGTTGGCCTCCGCGAGGGTCTCCTTGCCCATGCCGAGGCCGCGGTCCTCGACCTCGACGGCGTAACCGTTGCCGACGGGTTCGCCGGTGACACGCACACGCGTGTGGGGCGGTGAGAACTGGGCGGCGTTCTCGATGATCTCGGCCAGCAGGTGGGTGAGGTCGGCGACCGCTGCGCCGACGACGGACGCGTCGGGCAGCTGACGCACCTCCACGCGCGCGTAGTCCTCGACCTCGGAGACGGCCGCGCGGACCACGTTGGTCAGCGAGACCGGCATGCGCCAGGCGCGGCCGGGGGCTGCCCCGGAGAGGATGATCAGGCTCTCCGCGTGGCGGCGCATGCGGGTGGTGAGGTGGTCGAGGCGGAAGAGGTCGCTCAGTTCGTTCGGGTCGTCGGAGCGGCGTTCCATGCTGTCGAGCAGGCTGAGCTGGCGGTGGACGAGGACCTGGCTGCGGCGGGCGAGGTTGACGAAGACTCCGGAGATGCCGCTGGCGAGTTCGGCGCGTTCCACCGCGGCCCGCAGGGCGGCGCGGTGCACGGTGGTCAGGGCCTCGGCGACCTGGCCGGCCTCGTCCTCCGCGGGCGGTCCGGGCGGGGCCTCGGACCGGATGTCGATCTCGTCGCCTGCGCGCAGCCGCTCCATGGCCTCGGGGAGTTTGCGGCGGGCGATCTCAAGGGCGCTGTTGCGCAGGCTGACGAGCTCGACGACGAGGCCGCGTCCGATGCGCACGGAGATGATGAGCGACCCGGCGACGGCGAGCAGGCCGAGCAGGACCGCCGCCCCGGCCGGGGTGAGCAGACCCCGGGTGAACGGGTCGGCGCGGTGGGCGACACCGCTGCCCGCCGCCTTTTCGACGGTCCGCATGCCGTCCTGCACGCGTGTGTGTGCCGCCTGCCAGGCGGCCTCCGGCGTCGACTCGACTGCGCGGACGCCAGGGGCGGCGGCAAGTGTCCGGTCCTCTGCGGCGGTCACGGTGGCGTAGGCGCGACTCCCGGCGACCCTCTGCCAGGCGGCGCGGTCGGAGCCGCGCAGGTCGGCCACGGCGCCCTCGGTGAGGGCCCGGCGGGTGTCGACGGCCCCGGTGAACAGCCGCAGCCGCTCTCCGGCCAGAACGCCCGCCAGGCGCGCGCTCGACAGCACGGCGTCCTCCCGCGCGAGCGACTCCCTCGCGCGGGAGAACTCGAGCAGCACGCGCGCGTCGGAGCCGAGTTCGGCGTCCTGGATGCCGGTGAGGGCACCGCCCACGGCGAAGGCGCCGGCGATGGTCCTGGTGTAGTGGCCGTACGTCTCGTCCCAGCCGACGCTGCGGTCCAGCACGGCGGCGCGCACGGAGCGCAGTTGTTCGGCGCCGGTCACGAAGGCTTCGAGCCGCTGGGAGACTCCGGCGGGCAGTTCCTCGCTGTCGGCGACGGTGCTGTCGTCGCCGAGCCGCAGTCGTGCCACGGCCCGGTCGGTGCGCCCTGCGAGCTTGCGGAGGTCGTCGCTCTGCGCGGCGGACGGGTCGGTGGCGTAGCGGACGGCGGCGGCACGCTCCGCCTGGAGCGCGGTCACGGCGTCGGCGACGGGAGAGCGTACGGCGCCGTCCACGCGCTGCAGCTGCCGCAGCCGGGACACGTCCTGGGCGGTGCTGACGGTGGCGTACGCCCACAGCGCGAGCAGCGAGACCACCGGCACCATGAGCAGGCAGACGATCTTGGCGCGGACCGTGCGGGGGCGTATCCGCCAGTGTCCCGCGCGCGTGGGTATGTCCTCGGCCGGGGAGCCCACGGGGCCGTCCGGGCTTTCGTCGGCCGGTGGTCCGGCATGTGCGCGACGCCCGCGCGCGGGTGTCTGGTCCGGCGTCTCGGCGCCGGCTGTGGGGGTCCTACGCGGTGTACGCATGGCCTCCTCGCTCGGGAGTGGGTCGGGGGCGTGGCGGGCGTCCGGGGCCCGGATCCGCCGCTAGGAGGTGACGCTCTCGACCGTGCGCTGCGCCGAGGCGGATGCCTGGCGCTCTCCTGTCGTGGGCGACAGCGCCACGAAGGCCGAGGTCAGGAACAGGTAGGAGCCGAGTCCGACGGCGAGCGGGAAGATGAACTGCATCGCGGTCGCCCCGGGGAGGACCTCGTCGGAGGGCGAGACCCGCACGCTCACCGCGAACATCCCGGTGTAGTGCATGCTGCTGACGGCGGCGCCCATGATGAGGGAGGCGATGGTGACGGCGACGGGCGACTTGATGTTGAGCGCCGCCCACAGCGCAGCTGTCGCCGCGACGACGGCGATGAGGACGGAGAGTCCGACGAGTACCGGGTCGTAGTGGACGCCGCCGTGCAGCCGTACCGCGGCCATGCCCAGGTAGTGCATGCTCGCCACGCCCAGGCCGGTGGTGAGTCCGCCCAGGAGGAGCGCGCGGACCCGGTCACGGCTGTAGCCGACCGCGAAGACACCGGCGGAGACGACGACCATCGCGACCAGGAGGCTCGCGATGGTCAGCGGTACGTCGTAGCGGATGTCGGTACCGCTGACGCTGAAGCCGAGCATGGCCACGAAGTGCATGGTCCAGATGCCGGTCCCGATGGCCGAGGCCGCGGTGATGAGCCAGTTGCGGCGCGAACGTCCGGTGGCTCCGAGCGCGCGCATGGTGCAGCGCAGGCCGAGCGCGGCGCCGATACAGGCCATGACGTACGAAAGTGTGGGCGTCAGCCAGCCCAGGGCTGCGTGGTCCAGGTGTCCCATGGCCAAGGGACGCTAGTGGGGGCAGGGGCGCACAAAGAGGGCGCATTTCGAAAAGTGCTGCAATATGACGCAGAGATGCATCTGAACGATCGCGTCACGCTCGAACGTGTGCACCCGGGCTTCGTCCGTGTCGGTGAGGGATCATGCGCACCATGAGCGACGACCACACAGATGTCCAGGATTTCTTCTCGGCCCGCGCCACGGGCTGGGACGGCAAGTTCCCGAACGACGGTCCCGCTTACGCCGCCGCGGTCGGGGAGCTCGGGCTGCGCGAGGGCGACCGTGTCCTGGACGCGGGCTGCGGCACCGGGCGGGCGCTGCCGCCCCTCCGCGCGGCCGTGGGGCCCTCCGGACTGGTCCTCGGAGCCGATCTGACCCCCGCCATGCTGCACGAGGCCGTACGGGCCGGCAGGGACCGGGACGGGCGGCTGCTGCTCGCCGACGTGGCCGCGCTGCCGCTCCGCTCCCGGTCGCTCGACGCCGTCTTCGGAGCGGGCCTGATCTCCCACCTGCGCGACCCGGCCGACAATCTGCGCGAGTTGGCCCGGGTGGTGCGGCCCGGCGGCGTCCTCGCCCTGTTCCATCCGATCGGCAGGGCGGCGCTCGCCGCGCGCCAGGGCCGGCAGATCACGCCGCAGGACCTGCGCGCGGAGCCCAACCTCCGTCCCTTGCTGGCCGGTTCGGGCTGGCGCATGACGTCGTACGTCGACGAGGACGCCCGCTTCCTGGCGCTGGCCGTCCGCGAGGACTGACCGCGCTCACCCGATCCCGGCGACCACCGCCGCGAAGGCGTCCGGGTTGTCGAACATGACGTTGTGCCCGGCGCCGGGGACGGTCACCACGCGCACGCCTGCCGCGTCCAGCGCCTCCCGCCCCTCCAGCTCGCCGCTGAGCTCGCCCTGGAGATACACGCGGTCGATCGGCAGGCCTTCGAGGATCGCGCGCATCATGGGCATGGATCCGCGCCTGAGCCCGGCCGCGCTGCGGTGCAGGGCGCGCGGGTCGGCGAGCCGCATGGTCGCCGCCCACAGGGGGCCGACCTTCTCGAGCACGCGCGCGTGGGCGCCTGCCGCGAAGTCGTCCTCCTCGTAGGCGTCGATCCAGGTGCTGCCTGCCGTGGCCGGGGGCGAGGCGTCGAGGTTGGCCTCCGTGAGCACCAGTCGGGAGACGAGCTCAGGTCTTCGATGGGCGAGCACGAGGGCGACCGACCCGCCCATGCTGTGCGCGATCAGCTCGGCGCCCGTCAGTTGCGCGGCGTCCAGGGCGGCGGCCAGGGCGTCCGCGTGGTCCTCCAGCGTGTATCCGAAGCACTCGGGTCGGTCACTGATGCCGTGCCCGGGCAGATCGACGAACAGGCTGCGCCGGCCCATGAGTTCGGGCCGGGCCGCGATGTGCCCGTGGTACACGGCCGAAACCGCTCCCAGACCGTGCACGTACACGCGTGCCGGCTCCTCGCCGGGCGTCTCGGTCCAGCGGATGCGGCTTCCCTTGCCGTCGAACTCGGCCTGCCTCATGTGCCCTCCCCGGGTACGTCACCCAAGACAATACATCGGCAGCGATGTATTACGAGGGCGATGTAAAGCAGCAGGGATGTACAGCGCCGATGCGACAGAATGCGTACATGCTGGAGCTCGCCATCCTCGGATTCCTCTACGACACCCCGCTGCACGGCTACGAGCTGCGCAAACGCATCACGGCACTGGCGGGTCACGTGCGGCCCGTGGCCGAGAGCACGCTCTATCCGGCCATCAAGCGGCTGGAGAAGGCGGGGCTGCTGGCGCGCGCGACGGAACCGGGTGCCGTGGCCGCGCCCCGCCATGTCCTGACGCTCACCGACGAAGGCCGCCAGGACTTGCGCCGCCGGCTCGCCGAACCGGCCGCGCGCGACATCACCGACGAGAACCGGTGGTTCACGGTCCTCGCTTTCCTCCGGCACCTGGACGACGCCGGCGCGCAGGCGACCGTACTGCGGCGCCGGCTCGCCTTCCTCGAGGAGCCCGCGAGCTTCTTCTACGAGGGCGACCGCCCCTTGAGCGCCGAGGAGTTGGACGATCCCTTCCGGCGTGGTGTGCTCACCATCGCCCGCGCCACGTCCCGGGCCGAACTCGGCTGGCTGCGGGAGACGATCACGTCACTCGACAGGGGCTCCTCGTAGGCCCGGGTTCAGCGCCGAGCTTCACTGTCCGAGCGGTTCGATCACCGCGTCCCGAGACCCTGGCCCCTCCGGTGTCGCGGGCGGCTCGGTGGGCGTCTGCGCCGGTGGACCGAAGAGGACCGCCCTGGCCACGGGTGGAGCGAACAGGGCGGTGACGGGCGCGGAGAGCGTCAGGACGGCACGGAAGGCCTGTCCGACGACGGGGTCGCCGGGGGCCCGCTCCTGGACGCGCCTCAGGTACCACCCCGCGACCTGGTCCGCGGGCCCGCCGTCGAGCGCGGTACCGACCGCGCCGGGCATCTTGCGGTCCGCCCCGGCTGAGATGTCCCACGCGAGCCGGGACGCCGCGAGGAGTGCCTGCTGCACGCGCCGGGTCGTGGCCGGCCGGCGCCGGTCGGCCAGCGCGTCACGCAGGGCCACC
The DNA here is from genome assembly GCF_040607335.1 of Streptomyces sp. NPDC005303. NCBI lineage: Bacteria > Bacillati > Actinomycetota > Actinomycetes > Kitasatosporales > Streptomycetaceae > Streptomyces > Streptomyces sp. NPDC005303. Next base: position 78,017 of record NZ_JBEXGM010000009.1, read on the forward strand.
GCGCTCATCGCGGCCACGGCCATGCCCTGGCCGTAGATCGGATTGAAGGTGCACAGGGCGTCGCCGGTGGCGAGGAATCCGGCCGGACCGCCGGGGAGGTCGTAGCGTCGGCGGGTGTTCGCTGTCCGTCGGTAGCCGAACGCCGGGGAGAGCGGTTCGGCCTCGTCCAGCCACCGGTGCAGGGGCGGGTGCGGCAACCTCTTGGTGTACGTCACGAACTCGTCGTCTCCCGTGGGCGGTTCGTTGCCGCGCAGGCCCGAGACGATCACCAGGTGGCTGCCGTCCTCCAGGGGAAGCGCACCGCCGGCGTGCACCTGCTCGGGGTCGGGATAGGCGTAGTAGCCGCGGGTCTCGCCGTCGAGGGCGCCGTTCTTGCCGCGATAGACGCGGGAGGCGTAGGCGAGTCCGGTGTCGATGGTCTCCTCGTGCGGGCTCCGGGCGCCGATCGCCGCGAGCCACTGCGGTGCCTTGGTGCCGCTGCCGGAGGCGTCGACGACCAGATCGGCCTCCAGGGGACGGGACTCCCCGCGGGTGTCGCCGGAGCGGTCCCGCACCAGCACGCCACGCACGCGCGTGGAGTCCCCGAGGAACCCGACCACGTCGGTCCCCTCCAGCACGCTGATCACCGGATTGGCGAGGACCCTCCGCCGTACCAGTTCCTCGAGCTGCGCGCGGGAGCCGGTGTAGATGTGCGTGGTCGCCGGCACCCGCCGGAACCAGCGGCCGCTCTGCCAGAGGACCATGTCGGCCGGCATGCCCACCCTGGGCGCCCCCGCCTCCCGCAGCTCCGCCAGGAACCCCGGCAGCAGCGACTCCAGGGCTGTCTGTCCACCCTGGAGCAGCACGTGCGGGTGCCGTCCCTGCGGCACGCCGGGCCGTGGCGCCGCGCCCTGCGGGAACCGGTCGCGCTCGACGACGGTCACCCGGTCGGCGTGCCCGGCCAGCACGTGCGCCGCGAGAAGCCCCGCGAGGCTCCCGCCCACGACGACGGCATGCCGTCCGCCCCTGCCGCCGCCTTCTCCCCGCCGCCCTGTCTCTCCGGCAGAGTTCACCGGACCACCCCCTTGGTCGCCATCTCGCGAGAAGGCACAAGTATCCCGTCCCGCACCTCTGGTTGACCGCTTTCCGGCCCTTCTGGGCGCGACGAGAAGACCCACCCGAGGCCGCCGGGGCTCCCCGACGCGATCATGGGCGGTGCCGAGATCATCGAGGTGCGCCGTACCGGGCGGCCGGCCGCCGGGCTGCGGTCTCGGTGTCGGCGACGACCACACCGCCGCACTCCGGGCCTCTTCTGCGGCCGGAGCTCCAACTCTACGTTGAGAAGCAGAGGATGAACGTTCGACGGGATCACGTCATGCAGGGAAAGGTGGTCGGCATGTGGAGCAGGATCCGCAGGTCCAGCGCCAGGTTCGTCGATGCGTTGCGCACCGGGACGCCCACCGGCCGGGGGACCCGCCCGCACAATCTGTTCGAGGCCGCCGCCGCGTACGTCTCGGCCTGCGCGGAGGACGACCAGGACCGGATCGACGAGGCCTCGGCCTGGGTCTCGCCGGAGGCGCTGTCGTTCGGGGTCAACGAGCTCGCGTGCCGGGCCGTGCTCGCCCTGGCGCGGGAGCGCGACGAGTCTCCGCGTACGGTGGCACGTGCGCTCCTCGGACTGCCGGCGGCCTGAGCGGCCGGCAAGGCGTGGTCGATTCGCCCCGTCCAGCCGGAAAACTGCAGCTCCGGGTGTTCTTGGGAGTCGTGACAAGCGCCTTCCGCGCACACTAAGGTGCGCGCCGTTGGAGAAACCGATGGGGAGGCTGGGATGGCCGGGACGGACGAGGACACCGTCGCCGCCGCGGACGACGCGCTCTATGTGCTGACGGCGGCGCTGCTGACGCCGGCGAAGTTCCCGAGCGTGCTGGGCGACGACTATCCGGAGGCCTGCGCGGCGCTCGGTCTGGCGCCGCTGGCCGACGGGTACGGCCTGGTGATCGGCCAGGACGGGAGCGGTGCCCGGTGGACGGTCGTCGTCGACGACGTCTCGCTCGTCGCCGTCGCCATCGCGTCCTGGGACTGCGGCATGGAGTACGACCTGTCGCCCGACGAGCGCGCGGTCGTGGCCGCCCTGCCCGGCTGGCCGCTCGCGGTCGCCGTCGCCGCACCCGGGGTGCCGGCGCCGCACGACCCCGACCCCGAGGCCGGAGACGGCCCGCTGCTGACACCGCCGGACACATCCACGTGGGGATCCGCCCAGCGGCGTCTGGGCGCCGACGAGATCGCGCTCCAGTGGGCGATGTGGCGGGAACAGATCGACGACGCGGCCTTCCCGAGCCCGAGCGGCGGGCCCTCGGGGGGCGACAGGGCCGTCGTGGACCGCGAGACGACGGACGGCGGGAGCACGGACGGCGAAACCGCTGCCGACCCGACAGGCGACGGCAACGCCTCGGCCCCCGGCGCCTCGGCCCGCGACGCCTCGAAGGACACAACCACGGCCACCGGCGCCGCGGGGGCGGGGGGCAGCGCCGCGGGACACCCAACCGCCGGTGGCGAGGCCCGGAAGGGAGCCCCCAAGGGGCACAGCGGCGTCCGGCGCGTCCTCGCGGAGGCCCGCGCCTACCTGGATTCGCCGCCGCCCCTCGGACGGGTCCGGTCTTCCTTCGCCTCGGGCAATGCGCGGACGCTGCGCGCCGACGGTCCCGGCTGGTCACTGGTGGCCAGGACCGACGACATCGCGTTCGTGCTGCTCGACGACGAGCCCGGGGAGGTCCTGCCGGTGGGCCGGGGCCCGGAGCTCCCGGGGCTGCTGGAAGCGCTCGACAAGATGGCCGTACGTCCCAGCTGAGCCGCCGCGCCGCACCGTCCGGGTCTGTCGGCTCCCGGGCGGTGCGGGTGCGTCAGCGGCCGAGTTCCTTGCGGGTGACGCGGCGCAGCCTGCGCCGCTGTGAGGGGTCCAGGGTGAGGTACGCGGCGGCCGGGACTCCCAGGATGATCAGGAACGCGGCCCACCAGGGCAGCCAGAACAGCAGGAGCAGTCCGACCGCCACTCCCCCCGCGGCGATCTTCGCCTTCTTCGACATGTGCGTCGCCTCCTTCGCGGCGGTTGCCGCTCTCTGTCCGGAAAAACGGGTCCGCGCTTCCTGCAGTTCCGGATCGCGACCCTGAGACATCCCTGAGACCTCGCCCTGAGACACCCCGGATACGCGCCGTCTAACGGTTCGCCCGCAGCGGTTCGCCCACCTCGTGCAGGTGGCTCAGGGCCTGTCGGTAGGAGTCGACGAGTCCGGTCTCCGTGTAGGGGATACCCAGATCCCGGCAGTGGGCGCGCACCAGCGGCTGCGCGAGGCGCAGATGAGGCCTGGGCATGCTGGGGAAGAGGTGGTGCTCGACCTGGTAGTTGAGGCCGCCGAGGAACCAGTCGGTGAGGATGCCGCCTCGGATGTTGCGGGAGGTGAGCACCTGGCGGCGCAGGTGGCCCCAGGACTCGCCGTCCGGGTCCGGCATCTCCATGCCCTTGTGGTTGGGGGCGAAGGCCATCCCGAGGTGCAGGCCGAACAGCGCCTGATGGACGGCCGCGAAGGCGAGCGCCTTTCCGGGGGACATGGTGGTCAGCAGCAGCGTGGCGTAGGCGGCGAGGTGGCTCACCAGAAGGGCGCCCTCCACGGCCCGCTCCCCCGGCGCCTGTCGGCGCAGGTCCCGGAAGCCCTGGATCTTGAGGGCGATGCCTTCGAGAAGGGTCAGCGGGAAGAACAGCCAGGCCTGGTGGCGGGTGAGCAGGCGCTTGAAGCCGGTGCGGTGCTCGGCCTGTTCGCCGGTGAAGACGAGGACGTCGGCGACGACATCGGGGTCCTTGCCGATGTGGTTGGGGTTGGCGTGGTGGCGGTTGTGTTTGTGGTTCCACCACGAGTAGCTCATTCCGAGCAGCAGGTTGCCGTGGACGAGTCCGAGGACGCGACCGGTCGTTCTGTCGCCGGTGATCTGCGCGTGGCCCGCGTCATGCCCCAGGAAGGCGGTGCGGGCGCAGAAAACGGCGAGGAGCGGTGCCAGCAGCGGGGTCCGCCAGGAGTCGCCGGACAGGGCGACGGCCGTGACGAGACAGGCGAGGGCGAGCGCGTTGCCGGCGACGGCCCGCGCGTACCAGCCGTGGCGGCGCTCCAGGAGACCCTGGCCCTTCACCGCACGCAGGAGGGGGGCGAACTCGCTTCCGCCGGGCGGGGAGCCGGACGTACCGCGCGGGTGGGGTACGAGGGTTGCGGCGCTCTGGGGCATGTCCGGACTCCGGCTCTCTCAGGAAACGTGCTGACCTGAGGAAACGTACGAACCGGTGTCCTGTCGCGACCATGCGGCGACCCCCCGTGTATGTGCGGGGGACAGCACCGGGCGCACAGGGGGGTTGACGACACCCCTCACGCGAACGTGACCCGAACCACTGCCCTGCAGGCGGGAGAGGTGATGTACCCTCGACCACTCCGACGACGTAGTCAAGTTTGAGGAGTCCCGCGATCTCCGTCCAGAGGTTCCCCGCGGCATCACCTTCCGAGATCTCCGAACTGGCCTCGTGCTGCGCCGTGTTCGTGCCCGGCGACCCCGCCCGCACCGGCCGTGTGGCCTTCTGGCGGCCCGACGGCGCTCCTCCTCCCGCTGTGGCGGCGGGGACGGTCGAGGCCCTGGCGCTCGTGATGCCGGGCGACAGCGGTGTGGAACTGGTGAGCGTGCCCACGGTGTCACTCCCGGTCCGTGCCGCCCTACCGGTCCTCACGCGTGCGCGTACCTCCACGCACGCGCACCGGGCGACCGTCTTCTGGGGCACCGCGGCCGTACTGGCCCTGCAGTGCGTGGCACGAGGACTGCTGTTGCCCGGCCTGTCCCCCACCGACCACGACGCCTGGCGCGTGGGGCCCCTGGGCGCCGCGGACGTCGAGCGGGTCCACCGGCTCGCCGCGGCGATGCCGGCCGAGGCGCACGCCGTACCGCTGAGCACCGCCGAACCGCTCCGGCTGCCCGGACCCGAACAACTGCTGCGCTCCTTCCTCGACGCGATCGCCGACGCCCTGCCCCGTTCCCCCGCGGCCCCCCTCGTGACGGGCGGACCCGCCTACGCCGCCCGGGAACCGCAGCACGTACCCGAGCAGCGGGCGTGGGCGGCGGACGTCGCCGCGGGTCACGACGTGGGCGTACGGGTCTCGCTGCGGATCGAGGTGCGCGGCCTGACCGGTGGCGAGGCGCCCACCTTCCGGGCCGTTCTCCAGGTGCACAGCGTGAGCGATCCGACGATCGTGGCCGACGCCGCCGACGTGTGGGGCGGTGCCACCGCCTTCGGGCCCCACGCACGGATGGACGGCCTGCTCGCGCTCCGCAGGGCTGCACGCGCGTGGCCCCCGCTCGCCCCGCTGCTCTCGGCGGCCGTCCCGGACGCGGTCGAACTCACCGACGAGGAGATCACCGATCTGCTCGGAGCGGGTGCGCGAGCTCTCGGCGACCTGGGCGTCGAGGTGCACTGGCCGAAGGGCATGGCCGGAAAGCTCACCACGCGCGCGATGGTCGGTCCGCCGGACGACCACGACCGGGCGGCGTCGGACACTCCGTCGTTCCTGTCCGCCGACGCACTGCTCGCGTTCGACTGGTGGTTCGCGCTGGGCGACCAGCAGCTCACGCGCGAGGAGCTGGACCGGCTTGCCGAGGCCAATCGTCCTGTGGTGCGGCTGCGAGACCAGTGGGTGCTGGTCGACCCGCAGGAGGTGCGCCGGGCCCGTGCCCGGCAGGACCACAAGGTGACGCCCGTCGACGCCCTGAGGGCCGCTCTGACGGGCTCCGCCGAGGTCGAGGGCCACCGGGTCGAGGTGCGGCCCACCGGGTGGCTGGCGGCCCTGCGGGACCGGCTGGCGGACCCGGAGGCGCAGGAGCCGGTCCCGCAACCCGCCGCGCTCGCCGCGCCCTTGCGCGACTACCAGCGCCGCGGCCTGAACTGGCTGGCCCGGATGACGTCCTCGGGCCTCGGCTGCTGTCTGGCCGACGACATGGGGCTCGGCAAGACAATCACCCTGATCGCGCTGCATCTGCACCGGCAGACCGACCCGGCGACCGCCGGCCCCACCCTCGTGGTGTGCCCGACGTCCCTGATGGGCAACTGGCAGCGCGAGATCGAGAAGTTCGCCCCGGGTACGCCCGTGCGCCGCTTCCACGGTCCGCGACGCGAGCTCGACGGCCTGGTCGACGGGGAGTTCGTCCTCACCACGTACGGCACGATGCGCCTGGACGCGCCCCGCCTCGCCGAAGCCTCGTGGGGGATGGTCGTGGCGGACGAGGCCCAGCATGTGAAGAACCCGTACTCGGCGACCGCCCGGGAGCTGCGTTCCATCGGGGCACGCGCACGCGTGGCGCTCACGGGAACCCCGGTGGAGAACAACCTATCGGAGCTGTGGGCGATCCTCGACTGGACGACTCCGGGTCTGCTGGGCCGGCTCGGCACCTTCCGCGCTCGGTACGCGCAGGCCGTCGAGAGCGGTCAGGACCCGGCCGCCGCGGAGCGGCTCGCCCGGCTGGTGCGCCCCTTCCTGCTGCGGCGCCGCAAGTCGGATCCGGGAATCGCCCCGGAGCTGCCGCCGAAGACCGAGACCGACCGTGCCGTGTCGCTCACCCCGGAACAGACCGGCCTGTACGAGGCCGTGGTGCGCGAGACCCTGGCGGAGATCGCCGGGGCGGACAGCATGGCTCGGCGCGGGCTGATCGTGAAGCTGCTGACCGGGCTGAAGCAGATCTGCAACCACCCGGCGCAGTTCCTCAAGGAGGAGCGGCCGAGGATCGCCGGCCGTTCCGGAAAGCTCGAACTGCTGGACGAGCTCCTCGACACCATCGTCGCCGAAGGGGCGAGCGTCCTGGTGTTCACGCAGTACGTGCGCATGGCCCGTCTGATCGAGCGGCATCTCGTGGCGCGTGGCATGCCGTCGCAGTTCCTGCACGGCGGGACGCCGGTCGCCCGGCGTGAGGCGCTGGTGCGGCGGTTCCAGGAGGGTGAAGTGCCCGTGTTCCTGCTGTCGTTGAAGGCCGCCGGCACCGGGCTGAACCTCACCCGGGCCGAGCATGTCGTCCACTACGACCGCTGGTGGAACCCGGCCGTCGAGGCGCAGGCCACCGACCGCGCGTACCGCATCGGCCAGACGCGCCCCGTACAGGTGCACCGGTTGATCGCCGAGGGGACGGTCGAGGACCGCATCGCCGACATGCTGCGCCGCAAGCGGGAGTTGGCCGACGCGGTGCTCGGCTCCGGCGAGGCGGCACTGACCGAGCTGACGGACGCGGAGCTGGCTGATCTGGTGGAACTGCGAGGGGGCGCACGATGAACGGGCACAACGGTGACACGGAGCGCACGTTCGCGGCACTGCCGCCCGCGCACGGGCGGGGTTTCGCGCAGACCTGGTGGGGCCGGGCCTGGTTGCGGGCGCTGGAGGACACCGCGCTGGACTCGGGGCAGGTGAAGACGGGCCGCAGGCTGGCACGCGCGGGCGCGGTGGGCGCGGTGTCGGTACGCCCCGGGCGGATCACGGCCGTCGTCCTGGACCGTGACCGCACCGCGCACCGCGCCGACGTCCTGCTGGCCGAACTGCCCTCCGAGCAGTGGGACCGCCTGCTCGATCTGGCCGTCGAACGGGCCGGGCACGTCGCGGCGCTGCTCGACCGCGAGATGCCGCCGCATCTGGTGGAGGACGCGGCGTCCGAGGGCATCGAACTCCTGCCGGGGCTCGGCGATCTGGAACCGGAGTGCGACTGCGGCGCCTGGGACCACTGCGGACACACGGCGGCCCTCTGCTATCAGGTGGCGCGACTGCTGGACCAGGATCCCTTCGTGCTGCTGCTGATGCGCGGTCGCGGCGAAGACGCGCTCCTGGACGGCCTCCAGGCACGCAGCGCCGTGCCCGCGGAGGAGGCTCCCGAACCGGAAGGTGTGGATGCCGCCGAGGCGTACGCGTCCGGCGACCTCCTGCCGCCCCTTCCCGCGCCCCCGGAGCTGCCCGAGGAGCCCGGGGTGCCGCCGTCGCTGGACACCGAGACCCAGCCGGGACCGGGTGTCGACCCGGTCGCCGTCCACCATCTGGCCGCCCGGACCGCCGCGGAGGCTCACCGCCTGCTCGCGGAGGCTCTCCGGCGGCCGTCCGAACGGCCAGATGACGTGCGCGAACTGACGATCGCTCAGGATTCGGTGCGGCTCGCCGTCGCCGCTCCCGGCCCGGCACTGACAGAACGGCTCGCCGACGGCTCGGGCCGTGATGTGCGGTCCTTGGCGGATGCCACGCGCGCGTGGGTGCTCGGTGGTGCGGACGCGCTGTCCGTGCTGGAGGAGGAATGGGAGCCTTCGGGCAGCGCACTCGCACGCGCGTGTGCTGCTCTCGACTCGGCCTGGGACGAGGGCGAGCGGCCCTCGCTCACGGCAGACGGCAACCGATGGACGGTCGTCGGCGCGCCGACCCAGGTGCGCCTGGGGCGGGACGGGCGGTGGTGGCCGTACCGGAAGGAGCGGGGGCGCTGGACACTCGCGGGCCCGGCGGCGCTGGATCCGGCGACGGCTCTGGCTTCGGCGGAGTTCGTCTCAGCCGAACCTCAGCGGTAGTTCGGTCAGGCCCCGTAGGAGGGTGCTGCTGCGCCAGGTAAGGCTGCCCGGGTCGGTCGCGAAGGCCAGAGCGGGCCGGTGGCGCAGCAGCAGACGCAGGGCGACGGTCGCCTCCGAGCGGGCCAGCGGGGCGCCCAGGCAGTGGTGCGGGCCGTGGCCGAATCCCAGGTGCGCGCGCGTGGTGCGGCGCAGGTCGAAGCGGTCGGGGTCGGGAAAGCGCAGCGGATCGCGGGAGGCCGCGGCGAGCGAGACCTGCACGGAGTCCCCCGCCTCGATCCGGGTGCCGTCGATGTCGAGCGGCTCGGCCGCGAAGCGGAACGCCGTGGCGTGGACCGGTGAGTTGTAGCGCAGCGACTCCTCGACCGCTGGTCCGGTCAGATCCGGCTCGGCGCGGAGCAGGGCGAGTTGGTCCGGGTGGGCCAGCAGCGCGTGGACGGTTCCGGAGATCAGGTCGACGGTCGTCTCGTGGCCCGCGACGAGGATCAGGAACGCCATGCCGAGAATCTCCTCGGAAGTGAGGTCGGCGGCTGCCACGAGGTCACCGAGCAGGCCTGACGCCCGTCCTTCGCGTCCCCGGGAGATCAGGTCGCTGAGGTACTCGGTCAGTGCGCCTCCGGCGGCGGTCGCCCTCTCGGGAGAGGTGGGCCTGACCAGTTCGTCGGACCAGGTGTGGAACACCGCGCGGTCGGCCGCGGGCACGCCCAGCAGGCCGCAGATCACCGCTACGGGCAGCGGCCTGGCGTATCCGGCGACCAGATCGGCGGTTCCGCGCTCCGGCAGTGCGTCCAGGAGTTCGAGCGCGATGGCTTCGATCCGCGGGCGCAGGGCGGCGACGCTCCCGGCCGTGAAGCGGGCCGCCACCAGCCGGCGCAGCCGGGTGTGCTGCGGAGGGTCGGTCTGGAGCATGTTGCGGCCGACCGCGTGTCCGCCGTCGCTCCGCCAGGACGAGGAGTGCCGGATGTCGTTGCGCAGACTGGGGTCGGTCAGCGCCACTCGCGCCGCGTCATGGCCGACGACGAGCCAGCTCTCTCCGCTTCCGGGGACGAGGACGCGGTGAACGGCGCCCTTGGCCCGCAGCGCGGCGTAGAAGGGGTAAGGGTCCGAGGCCGGTCCACAGCCGTGCGGGGCCGGCTCCTCCATTGGGGGCGCGGGCATGGTGCTTCCTTTCGGTCGCGGTCATCAGGCTTACGGCGTTCCGGTCCGGCCTCTACCGCCCGGCGCGCCAGACCGCGTTCAGCGAGGCCGCGAGTTCCGTCGCCTGGGCGTGGCCGGCCCGGGCGGCGGCGGGGCCGCGCGCGACGGAGGTCATGTCGCGGCCCATGGCACGGCGTGCGGCGCGGTCCGGGGTCACGAGAGTGACGTCGGCGCCTGCCGCGGCAAGGGCCGCCGCCTGCTGCCCGGCGTCGGGATGGGGGCCCACGGCAGCGGGGATCGGGGCGACGGCCAGGACGTGGTGATGGCCGCGCGCGAGGTGGATGTTGGCCGTGGCGCGACTGCCTCCGTCCATCCATCGGCGCCCTGCCACGGTGACGCAAGGCCAGATCACGGGGACGGCGCAGCTTGCGACGACCGCTTCGAGGAGGGTCACGCCCGAAGCGGCGTCGAAGGCTGTCAGTTGCCCGGACAGGGCGTCAACGGCCGTGATCCGCAGCGCGTGGTCGGGCCAGTCCCCCAAGGTGTGCAGCAAGGGGCGCAACGCGTCGAACACGTCGGATTCGGGGCCCGTACGGGCCTTCAACGCCGCTCGTCCCAGGCGCTGCACGGAGCGCTGCGGGTCACGGGAGCCCAGCGCGGCCCACAGGAAGCGGAGTGTCCGGCCGAGGCCGACGCGGAGGTCCACCCGGTCGGCGCCGGCCAGTTGGCGTTCGTACAGTTCGCCCGCGGGCTCGCCGGCGAGGAGACGCGAACCGAAGATCGCGCCGGCCGATGTACCGATCACGACGTCCGCGCGGGTCGGGTCGACACCGGCGTCGGACAGGCCCGCGAGAACTCCTGTCATCCAGGCTCCGCCGACGGGGCCGCCCCCGCCGAGGACGAGCGCCGTACTGTCCATGTCCCACCCCTCCCGTCGAAGTGGGGAGTACTCCCCATTTACCCGGCCGACGATAGCATCACTACCGGGGAGCACTCCCCGGTAGTGCGAAAGGGCGATCATGACGGACGACGTGACGGCGCCGGTACGGCGCCGCGATGCGCGACGCAACCGGGAGTTGTTGATCGAGGCCGCTCATGAGGTGTTCACGGAGCAGGGGCTGGAGGCACCCCTGGACGTGATCGCGCGGCGGGCGGGGGTCGGGAATGCCACGCTCTACCGGCACTTCCCGAGTCGTGCCGCACTCGTCGACGCGGTCTTCCGCGACCCGCTGGCAGACACCATGGCCGCCGGTGAGCGGGCCAGGGCCGCCACGGACCCTTGGGAGGGACTGGTCGGCTACCTGGAGGCCGTGTTCGCCGTGCTGGCCACGGATCGCGGCACCAACGACCTGATGACCACCCACCTCGAGGGCGTCGAGTCGCTGCAGGCCGTGCACGCCCACAACCGGGCGACCATGGAGCTGCTGCTGCGTCGGGGCCGCGAAGAGGGAAGCGTCCGCGCGGACGCCACGGCGGAGGACGTCCTGTTCGCGCTGGCGGCGCTCGGCCGGGCCGTCCCCTCCCTCGCCGCGGCCGTCGGCCCCGAAGCCTGGCGCCGCCCCCTCGCCCTGCTCCTCGACGGCCTGCGCGCCTCACCGGCCGTCACGCCCCTGCCCTCCTCCGCGCTCACCGCGGACGAACTCGGCGACGTCCTTCAGGGCTTGGGCCCACACCGGGCGCCGCGCGGTTCCCCGGAGTGAGCGGGGTCGAGACGACGGTGGCCCACGCCGGGTTCCCGCACCGCCTGCGACTCATCCGATCAGGGAGGGCAGCAGTGACTCCAGGTCGCTCGGGAACTCACTGGGGATGCCGCTCGGGAGCTGCGACGGGAGCTCGCTCGGCAACTCGCTCGGCAGCTGTGTGGGCAGGCTGAACGACGCCTCGGGAGAAGGGCTCGTGCTGGTCGAGACGGGCGGGCTCTTGTCCGGCGAGTCGTCGCTGCCCGAGGCCATGAAGACCACGACGAGGACGACGGCAACGGCCGCCGCGATCACGGCGAGCAGGGCGAACAGCGGGTTCCGGCGCCTTCTCGGCCCGCTCGGACCCGGGTCGCCGACGGGCCCCATCGGCTGGGTCGACGGCATACCGCCGTAAGGGTGCGGGCCGTTGTGCCCGAAATCGTCGGGAGGTGGTCCGAAGCCACCGCCCGGAGGCGGTGTGCCGCCCGGCGGTCCGGGCGGCTGGGGCGGTACCGGCGGCATGGCCATACCGTCCAGAGTCTCCTCGAACCGGTCAAGGGGCGACCCCCGCGCGGAGGTTGATACCGCCTCATGCCGTGGATCGCATGATTCCGGAACATTCCGCGCAGGGGTCGGGGCGGGTCCGCACGCGCGCGTGCCGTCGGCGCAGGCCACTCACAGCCGACGGCACACGCGCGCGGGTTTCGTTCAGCCGCGCGCACCCAGCAGGTGGTCCATGGCGAGCTGGTCGAGCTGTTCGAAGGCCATACCGCGCGCGGCGGCCGCCTCCACGTCGAACTCCTCGAAGGCGCTGCGGTCCGCGAGCAGCGACTTCAGGCCGTCCGCGGCCGTCTGCTGCGCCAGCTCGTCCAGACGCGACGCGCGCAGGGCCTCCTGGACCTGCGGGTCGGCACGGAAGGCGGCCGCACGCTCCTTGAGGATGAGGTAGTTGCGCATGCAGCCCGCGGCCGACGCCCACACGCCGTCGAGGTCCTCGGTCCGCGGCGGCTTGAAGTCGAAGTGCTTCGGACCGGCGTAGCCGGCGCTCTCCAGGAGGTCGACGAGCCAGAAGGCGGCTCGCAGATCGCCTGCGCCGAAGCGGAGGTCCTGGTCGTACTTGATGCCGGACTGGCCGTTGAGGTCGATGTGGAAGAGCTTGCCCGCCCACAGGGCCTGCGCGATGCCGTGCGGGAAGTTCAGGCCGGCCATCTGCTCGTGGCCGACCTCGGGGTTCACGCCGTACAGCTCGGGGCGCTCCAGGCGCTCGATGAACGCGAGCGCGTGGCCGACCGTGGGCAGCAGGATGTCGCCGCGCGGCTCGTTCGGCTTGGGCTCGATGGCGAAGCGCAGGTCGTAGCCCTGCTCGGTGACGTACTCGCCGAGGAGGTCGAAGGCCTCCTTCATGCGGTCGAGAGCGACGCGCACGTCCTTGGCCCCGCCGGACTCGGCGCCCTCGCGGCCACCCCACGCGACGTAGGTCTCGGCGCCGAGCTCGACCGCCAGGTCGATGTTGCGGATCGTCTTGCGCAGCGCGTAACGGCGCACGTCGCGGTCGTTGGCGGTGAACGCGCCGTCCTTGAAGACGGGGTGCGTGAAGAGGTTGGTGGTCGCCATCGGCACCTTCATGCCGGTCGCGTCCAAGGCCTCACGGAAACGCTTGATGTGACCCTCGCGCTCACTGTCCGAGGACCCGAAGGGGATCAGGTCGTCGTCGTGGAAGGTCACGCCGTGGGCGCCGAGCTCGGCCAGGCGCTGCACCGTCTCGACCGGGTCGAGGGCACGGCGGGTGGCGTCGCCGAACGGGTCCCTTCCCTGCCAGCCGACGGTCCACAGGCCGAAGGTGAACCTGTCCTCGGGGGTGGGCTGGTAGTTCATGACGCGGCTCCTTGCTGCTGCGGACTATTTCGTCATGGCGGTTTACAAATTAGTATGCACACACGTCTCCGGGAAGAGACAAGGTGTCTCCGGGGGGAGACACGAACCGCATCAAGATCATGAGCCGCGCAAAAAGGGAGAGCCCGATGTCAGCAGCCGAGGGTCCGCTCGTCGTCGGCGTGGACACGTCCACCCAGTCCACCAAGGCGCTGGTGGTCGACGCGGCCACCGGCCAGGTCGTCGCGCGCGGCCAGGCACCGCACACCGTGTCCTCCGGGGCCGGCCGCGAGAGCGACCCGCGCCAGTGGTGGGACGCGCTGTCCGAGGCCCTGCGCCAGTGCGGGGACGCCGCGCGCGAAGCCGCCGCGGTGTCGATCGGCGGCCAGCAGCACGGCCTGGTCACCCTGGACGCGCAGGGCGAGCCGGTGCGGCCGGCCCTGCTGTGGAACGACGTGCGCTCCGCGCCGCAGGCCCTGCGTCTGATCGAGGAACTGGGCGGCCCGAAGGCCTGGGCGGAGCGGACCGGAAGCGTGCCGGGCGCCTCGTTCACGGTCACGAAGTGGGCCTGGCTCGCCGAACACGAGCCGGAGGCCCTGCGCGCCACGAAGGCCGTCCGTCTGCCCCACGACTACCTCACCGAGCGGCTCACCGGGGAGGGCACGACCGACCGCGGCGACGCCTCCGGCACCGGCTGGTGGGCGTCCGCGACGGAGTCGTACGACAGCGAGATCCTCGCGCACGTGGGTCTCGACCCCGCGCTGCTCCCCCGCGTGGTCCGGCCCGGCGAGGTGGCCGGCACCGTGCGCGACGGCCATGACCTGCCGTTCTCCAAGGGCACCCTGGTCGCCCCCGGCACCGGCGACAACGCGGCCGCCGCGCTGGGGCTCGGGCTGCGCCCGGGGACGCCGGTGATGAGCCTGGGCACCTCCGGCACGGTCTACGCGGTGTCGAAGCGGCGGCCCACCGACCCGAGCGGAACCGTGGCGGGTTTCGCCGACGCCCACGGCGACTGGCTGCCCCTGGCCTGCACCCTGAACTGCACCCTCGCCGTGGACCGTGTCACCGCCCTGCTGGGCCTGGACCGTGAGGCCGTGGAGCCGGTCTCGGGGGTCACCCTGCTGCCCTACCTGGACGGCGAGCGCACCCCGAACCTGCCGAACGCCTCCGGGCTGCTGCACGGCCTGCGTCACGACACCACCGGCGGCCAGCTCCTCCAGGCCGCCTACGACGGTGCCGTGCAGGCGCTGCTCGGGGCGCTGGACCTGGTGCTCGACGAGGACGCGGACCGTTCGACGCCACTGCTGCTGATCGGCGGCGGCGCCCAGGGCACGGCCTGGCAGCACACCGTACGACGGCTCTCGGGGCGTCCCGTCCAGGTGCCCGAGGCCAAGGAACTGGTCGCTCTCGGCGCCGCCGCGCAGGCCGCGGGGCTGCTGACCGGCGAGGACCCGGGTGCGGTCGCCCGGCGCTGGAACACCGCCGCCGGGCCGGTGCTGGAGGCCGTGGAGCGGGACGACGAGACGCTGGCCAGGATCGCCGGGGTACTCTCCGACGCGGCGCCGCTGCTGGAGCGGGGGACCTCTGAGAAGTGAGGGAGGCATGACCGCACCGCTGCACGACGCCCGCCCGACGGGTCCGGGGCGCGGCCTGCCCGACACCCAGCAGGGCATGCGCCGCCGCAACCTGGCCCGTGTGATGCACACCGTGAGCGCCGAGGGGCCGCTGTCGCGCGCCGCGGTCGCCTCGCGCATCGGTCTGACCCGGGCCGCGGTGTCGACCCTCGTCGACGAGCTCATCCGCTCGGGACTCCTCGAGGAACTCGGCCCCGAGCGCCCCGGCCGGGTCGGCAGGCCGGGTTCCGCGCTCGCCGTCAGCGGGCGCGGGCCTGCCGGGATAGGCGCCGAGGTCGGCGTGGACCACCTCGCGGTCTGCGCTGTCGATCTGCGCGGGCAGGTGCGCGCGCGGTCGGTGCGGTACGGCGCGAACCGGGGCCGCTCCCCCGAGCCGGTGGTCGCCGAACTCGCCTCGCTGGTACGCCAGGTGGTCGCGGAGGCGGAGGGCGAGGGCCTGTGGCCCGCCGGTCTCGCGGTGGCGGTGCCCGGTCTGGTCGCGCGTGACGCCCGGACCGTCGTCCGCGCCCCGAACCTCGACTGGCAGGACACGGACCTGGGCACCCTGCTGCCCGAGGACCTCCCCCTGACCGTGGGCAACGAGGCCAACTTCGGCGCGCTGGCCGAACTCTGGCTCGGCGACGGCACCCCCCATGACTTCCTGCACGTCTCGGCGGAGATCGGCATCGGCGCCGCGCTGGTCGTGGACGGGCAACTGCTGCGCGGCACCCGGGGGTTCGCGGGCGAGCTCGGCCATGTCCCGGTCCGCCCGGACGGGCCCCGGTGCCCGTGCGGCGGGCGCGGCTGTCTGGAGCAGTACGCCGGCGAGGAGGCGGTGCTGCGGGCGGCCGGTCTGGAACCGGGCGAGGACCGGGTCGGACTCCTCGCCCAGCGCGCGGCCGACGGCGACGAGGGCGTACGGGGCGCCCTGCGTGAGGCCGGGGAAGCACTCGGCATCGCGCTGACCGGGGCGGTCAATCTCCTGGACCCGGAAGCCGTGGTGCTCGGTGGTGCGCTGGCCGGGCTCGCGCCCTGGCTGCTGCCCTCCCTGCGGGACGAGCTGGCCCGGCGCACGGCGGGTCCGGCCTGTCCGGTGTCCGTGTCCGGCCTGGGTTCGCAGGGCCCGCTCCTGGGGGCCGCCCACTCGGTGGTGCGGGCCGTGCTGGACGACCCTGCGGTCGTGGGCGAACGGGCCTGAGCACCCGTCAACTCACCCCATCGGGTGATCTGGTTATCCACATTCCCTGCGTCGTCCACCGGAAGGTCGTGCACCCCTGCGCCCAACGGGCGGCCGCCGTACCGTGATTCACGCGAGGCACGCACTGGTCGTGGACGAGCCGGTCTTCGCGAGGTCCCGTTCGTCCGCGACACCAACCACACCCGCGTGGCGGAGATCCGCAAGGAAGGGCTGCCGGCGCGCGAGACTCACCGCGGAGCGCCCGACCTGCTCCGTGAGACCGCGGTGACCCCGCTTGGACGAACACCGCTGAGACGAAAGGCACTCGACCCATGGAACGCGCCAGACCGCTGCTCGACAGACGGAGGCTGCTGAAGGGTGCCGTCCTGGCCGCCGTACCGTACGCGCTGCTTCCCGAGGCGCAGGCCGGGGCTGCCCCACAGCCCGTCGACCACCCGCTCGCCGAGTGGCAGCCCGCCACGCCGTCCAACTTCACGGCGTCGGACCGCCCCTGGTCCTACGAGGTGGACCGAGTGGTCATCCACGTCACCCAGACCTCATTCACCGACGCCCTGGACATCTTCCGCAACCCGGCGAAGGCGGTGTCCGCCCACTACGTCGTGCGATCGGCCGACGGTCATGTCGCGCAGTGCGTGCGGGAGGCGGACATCGCCTGGCATGCCGGGAACTGGGACTACAACACCCGCAGCGTCGGCATCGAGCACGAGGCATGGGTGGACAGGCCGGCCTACTTCACCGAGGCCCTGTACCAGGAGTCCGCGAAGCTCACGGCGGGGATCTGCGAGAGATACGGCATCCCAAGGGACCGCGCGCACATCATCGGCCACTACGAGGTGCCGGGCACGGACCACACCGACCCGGGGTCGTACTGGGACTGGGAGCGCTATCTGGGCATGGTCGACGCCGTGTGAGCGCCGCATTGTTCGGCTGCGCCGGTCGAAGAGGTTGTTTGCGCGCGTACCGGGAGTGACGATGTTCCCAGCCGCATCGCGTTCCGGGAGGCCGAGTTGACCGATCCATGGGTTGCCCTGGAACCGGGGGCCGACCCTGCCGAGCGTGTCCGGCTGCTGCGGCGCGCGCACGAGACGTTCACCGAGGCGGGCACGGTGCAGCGGCCGGTGCGACCGGTGGTGGCCGACTCGTGGCGGCGTTCCGCGCGGGCCGGTGTCGGGCCCGACGGGACGGCGGACGTCGAACTCAGCGACGGCGACCTCGGTTCGTACCGGTCCGAGCATCCTCTGGCGCGGGTCATGCCGCTGTTCCGTGAGCTGATGGGGACCTTCGCCTCCGACGGGGAGCATCTGCTCGCGGTGTGCGACGAACACGGCAGGCTGCTCTGGGTCGAGGGCCATGCGAGGACCCGGCGGCAGGCGGAGTGGATGAACTTCGTGCCGGGTGCGCGGTGGGCGGAGACCGCCGTCGGGACGAACGCCCCGGGTACGGCGGTGGCGGTGGACCGGCCGGTGCAGGTGTTCGCGGCGGAGCATTTCATCCGCCGGGTGCAGCCGTGGACCTGCGCGGCGGCGCCGGTGCACGATCCGCGCACCGGGCGGGTACTGGGGGCCGTGGACATCACCGGCGGGGACGGGCTCGCGCATCCGCACAGCCTGGGCTTCGTCCAGGCGGTCGCGCGGGCCGCCGAGTCCCAGCTGGCGCTGCTCCTCCCCCAGCAACCGGCCACCGACAGCCCCGAGCTGAGCGCACTGGGCCGGGACGAGGCACTGCTGGCCGGCGACGGTCGCAGCGTCCGGCTCAGCCGCAGGCACAGCGAGATCCTGGTGCTGTTGTCCCGGCACCCGGAGGGTCTGAGCGGGGACGAGCTGCTGTGCGCGCTGTACGAGGACGAGTCGGTGACGCCGGTGACGCTGCGGGCCGAACTGGCACGGCTGCGCAGGGTGTTGGGGCCGGGGCTGCTGGCGTCACGGCCGTACCGGCTGACCGTGCCGGTCGAGTCGGACGTGGCGATCGTCGAGCGGCGGCTGGAGAGCGGGGCGGTCGCCGCGGCGGCGACGGGCTACGCCGGTCCGCTCCTGCCTGCGTCGCAGGCTCCGGCGGTGGTGCGGCTCAGACGGCGGGTCGCGGACGGACTGCGGACGGCGCTGGTCGCCCGCCGGGATCCCGACCTGCTGGCGGACTGGGCACACGCGCCGTGGGGCGAGGACGACATCGAGGTGTGGCGGGCCCTCGCGGCCGTACGGCCCACGGCGAGCGTCGGGGCCCGGCTGGCCGCGCTGGAGTCGGAGCTGGCCGCGCCGACGGCAACGTGGTTGCAACGTCCGCGCTCCTAGCCTCACGCGCAGAGCCGCCCAACGGCGGGCGGCGCTGCTGAAGGAGGCCGGCCAGCATGACCCGATACGCGGCACCCGGAACCGAGGGCGCGATCGTCTCCTACCAGGCGCGCTACGACCACTTCATCGGGGGCGAGTACGTGCCGCCGGCGCGCGGCCAGTACTTCGACAACCCGTCCCCGGTGAACGGGCAGTCCTTCACCGAGGTGGCGCGGGGCACCGCGGAAGACGTGGAGCGGGCGCTGGACGCCGCGCACGCCGCCGCGCCCGGCTGGGGCCGGGCCTCGGTGACCGAACGCTCCGACATCCTCCTGAAGATCGCCGACCGGATGGAGGCGAACCTGGAGCAGCTGGCCGTCGCGGAGAGCTGGGAGAACGGCAAACCGGTGCGCGAGACCCTGGCGGCCGACATCCCCCTCGCCATCGACCACTTCCGGTACTTCGCGGGGGCGATCCGTGCGCAGGAGGGTTCGCTCGGCGAGCTCGACGACGACACGGTGGCGTACCACTTCCACGAGCCGCTCGGCGTCGTCGCGCAGATCATCCCGTGGAACTTCCCGATCCTGATGGCCGTGTGGAAGCTGGCCCCGGCGCTCGCGGCGGGCAACGCGGTCGTCATCAAGCCCGCCGAGCAGACCCCGGCCTCGATCCACTACTGGATGAGCCTGATCGCGGACCTGCTGCCGCCGGGCGTGGTGAACATCGTCAACGGCTTCGGGGTGGAGGCGGGCAAGCCCCTCGCGTCGAGTCCGCGGGTGGCCAAGGTGGCGTTCACCGGCGAGACCACCACAGGGCGGCTGATCATGCAGTACGCCTCGGAGAACATCAAGCCGGTGACCCTCGAACTCGGCGGCAAGTCGCCGAACATCTTCTTCGACGACGTCTGGGCGCGGGACGACGACTTCCGTGACAAGGCTCTTGAAGGGTTCACGATGTTCGCTCTCAACCAGGGCGAGGTCTGCACCTGCCCGTCCCGGGCCCTGATCCAGCGCGGCAACTACGCCGAGTTCCTCGAGGCGGCCGTCGCCCGCACCGAGCTCATCAAGCCGGGCCACCCGCTCGACACCGACACGATGATCGGCGCCCAGGCCTCCAACGACCAGCTGGAGAAGATCCTCTCCTACCTGGACGTCGGCCGGCAGGAGGGCGCGAAGGTCCTCACGGGTGGTGAACGCATCGAGTACGACGGCGAGCTGAAGGGCGGCTATTACGTCCAGCCGACGATCTTCGAGGGCGACAACCGTATGCGGATCTTCCAGGAGGAGATCTTCGGCCCCGTCGTCTCGGTGACATCCTTCGACGACTTCGACGACGCCGTGAAGATCGCCAACGACACGCTGTACGGCCTCGGGGCGGGCGTGTGGACCCGGGACATGAACACGGCGTACCGGGCAGGACGGGCGATCCAGGCGGGCCGCGTCTGGACCAACTGCTACCACGCGTACCCGGCGCACGCCGCGTTCGGCGGGTACAAGCAGTCGGGGATCGGGCGGGAGACGCACAAGATGATGCTGGAGCACTATCAGCAGACGAAGAACGTTTTGGTTTCATACAGCCCGAAGAAACTTGGGTTCTTCTAGAGGCTCAAGTCGGTTGCCTGGAGGTGCCGATGCGCTCCAGGCAGCCCGACACGACAGCTACCCAATGCAATCAGTTGGTTTCTTCCAGTCACTCTCTGGCGCCCAGTGAAGATCCACTCGGACCAGTCGCGGACCAATTTATGCCGGAGGACGTTACCCCCGCGAGCCGCCCGCCCACAGGCGCAGCGACCCGTCCAGTGCCCGGAGGCAGCACCCGAACCGCCGAGAGAGGACAGCAGAAATGGCCGGGCAGGAAGGCCGCCGTGAAGTCGGCCCGCCCCCCAGCTTCCCGGCGTGAACAAGGCCGTTGTCAGTGCCGCATGCGATCCTCCCTCGGAAGTGAACAATGCAGGGGGAGGCCGGGTGGCGACGGGACGTCCGCGGAAGGATCCGCGCGATCCGGTGTTGATCATGCGGGAAGCCGGGCTCGAACCGCTGGAGCCCTATCCAGGCAGTGATAAGCCCTGGCGTTGCCGCCATGAAGCGTGCGGGAGAGAAGTGACACCGCGGCTGGGGGCCTCCCCAGGCAGCGGGACAGCCTTGAGGAAAGAGCCCTCAGGAATCGGATCGGTCGAGGGCCGCTCAACGGACCTGGCTGGCGTCTCGCAGCACGAAGCGGAGGTTGGGATGGGCCGGATCCGGCACGGGTTGGCCTTCCGGCAGTACGGGGGCGAGCACCGTGAACACCCGTTCCATGACTTGGTCCGTGTATCCGCTCAGTGTCTCCGAAGCTTGCAGGAGGACTCCACCCGCTTGCAGCGGTACCACGCGGTGGAAGACTCCGGAGTCCGCCAGCGACTGAGGGCCACCCAGCCGGATTGCCAGTTCTTGAGGGCACACCGTGACCCATGCGTAGCCACGCAGGAACTCCCGGCCCTCTGGCAGCGATTCATCGAGATCGCGCGTCAGGGCGGCCTCGATGTTCGACCAGTCCGAAAAGGAGTCCCTTTCAATGCGGGCGAACATCGGATTCAGCTCGTCGAGGGCTTGAGCGAAGAAATCGACGAGTGCTGTGCAGTACTCCGCATCGGACAGCCGCGGCATTCCCGCCTGGAGGGCCACGACGAACCGCGACCATTCCCCCTCCACTGGGAAGCAGGAACACTGCACGCGCGCGAGAACATCTTCGCCGTAGAACTCCGTGACAGCCCATTCCGGACTCTTTTCAAGTTCCTCATCCAGCCGACTGCGGTTCCTGCCCAGATGATTTATATGAGTTCGCCGACTTCCCTCGGACTGCCGGATGGACGTCCCGCTGTGCACACCATTCTCAGCCCGCTCCTCCTGCCGGACGAGTTCGGCGAGCGGCCCGGACAACGCCTTGTGAAACCAGGAAACCGCCGCTGCGCCCCGCTCAGCCACGCCGCGCGGGTCAAGGGTCGCCTCCATGTACACGTCCATACGTCACTCATCTTTCTCAAGCGGCTTCACCGTCCGGAGCCGCCGCCCACGATACGTGGACGGCGAGCCACCAGCCGTGAAATCTCAGCACATGCCACCCACGAGGCAGCCAGGCCCCTTGGACAAGACGTTGCCCGCTGCCATCACGATGGAGAAGAACGTCACTCCGCCGCCGACCGCGACGACTTCGCCGCTGTAGTCACCGGCAGGCGATCCCGGGCCGTAAGTTCCGGTCGCGGAGGGGGTCGGTTCGGCCGTCGGGGTGCGTGTCGGCTTCTGGATGTCGGTCGGGCCCGGGCTGGGCTGCGGTGTGGGCTCGTCGTCATCGTCATCGTCGAGGCCGTAGTACCGCATTCCCGGATAATCCGCTCTGGACCACACAGCGCCTCTGTACCTACTCCAGGTGAATTCCTTTCTGGCGATCGACGGACCCACTTGAACGGCGCGGGCGTCTCCCTCGCTCCGGAGGTACTTCCTTAGCTTGTTCACATAGTTGGCTAGTTGGTCCGGGCCGTCTCGGAAAGCGTACGTATCGTCCTTCCCCTTTCCAGGGTTGGGCTTTACCTCCCAGATGTAGACCCGCCCCTTGGCCCAGAGAATGACGTCCGCTTCACCGTTCGATCCAGCTTTCTTCTTCCGGTGGCCCTCCGGGATATGGTTGAAGGATCTGGATCCATCTCCAATGTCCACCGTGACGTACCCGTCGACGTTGTGGGCCGCTGCCCACTCCGCAGCCGCCTCCCCGGTCTTGCAGACAGCTACGTCGTGCGGGTTCTTCATCGCGCCCATGGCCGCGCCGCTGCAAGCCGTAGTCAGGTTGGATTCTCCCCCGTTGCGGACGACCGTCTTGCCCTGCTTGTCCTTTCCCTTATTGTCGTCGCCGGCGGCCCCACCTCCGGTACCACCTCCACCCTTGTTGATGGTGTCGATGGTGTCCCTGGTGCAGCTGTAATTGGAGGGGCCGCAGCTTTCGAGGCCGGTGGGATCGCTCCGCGTGACCGGGTTGTTGTTCGCGTAGGCATACCCGTTCATCTGGAGCGGGTCGGCGATGTCGAAGACCGGGTCGGCGGAGACGAAACGGCCTGTGTTCTGGTCGTATTCACGGGCGCCGAGGTGAGTAAGGCCGGTGTTGGTGTCGTCGATGCCGACGCCGAGGTAGGTGTGCTGGTTGGGCCAGCTGCCCGGCTTGGTGCCGCGGGTCTCGCCGTAGGGCTTGAAGGCTCGGCGGGTAACCGTCTGGTCCTTGCCGAGGTCTACCGCGATGCTCGCGGTGCCGAGTTGGTCGGTGATCAGACAGCTCAGTTTGTGACCGGTGGTCGAGCCGTTGGTCGTGCGGACGACGGTCGGGGCTCCGGCCTGACTGTAGGTACGGACGGCGTTGAGGGGAGTGCCAGAGCCGTCGGCCATGATCTCGGTCTCGCCGAGGTAGAGCGTGGTGCCCGCGGAGGAGTGTTGGAGGATGCGGTTGCCGTCGGTGTCGTAGACGTACTGGGTGGTGGTTCCCTCGGCGGCCGCGGTGTCCAGCTTTTCCTCGGCCGTCCAGGTCAGGGACTGGTTCTGGGTGGTACCGGGACGGGTGATGGTGTTGCCGGCAGCATCGAAGACGTAGGACTGCGTGCCGGTGGCGGTTCCGCCCTTCGCACTGGTGACGCTCGTGAGGGTGTGCGGCTGAGTGAGTGTCGACTGGGTTGTGCCGTTGCCTGTGACGAGTTTTCCGTAGCCGTACGTGCGTGTGACGTCCTGGCTGGTGTCAATGCCGCTTGCAGTGGCGTGCTGGGTCTGGGTGGCCCGGCTGCCGATGGCGTCGAAGGTGTACGAGTCCCAGTAGCTGGTGCCCGTGGCCACGGTGGTGGTGTCCGGTGCGGCGTTGGCAAGTGACGTCTTCAGGGCGTCATCGGGTGCCGTGGCATCGCTCTGGACGTCCGGGGCGTTGGCGATGGGACCTGTGGAGCGCTGTCCGTCGCTGCGGTAGCCCCAGGCGGTTCCGTTGGCTGCTTTGCAACCGGTGCCACTGGTACCGGGGGTGATGTTCGAGGTCCAGGCGTGGACCAGTTCCCCCATCGCGTCGTAGGTGAAGCACTGGGTGTCCCAGGCCGTGGAGGTAGCGGTGGCGTCCTGGGATGCTTCGGACGTCACGTTGCCGACCGTGTCGTACGAGTAGCGGGTGTCCGCGAGCCTGTGCGGGCCTGCGGTCTCGCGGTCGGTGACTGTGCGCAGGAGGCGTCCGGTGTGGTCGTCGATGAAGTTGGTGCTCCATACCCTGTAGGGCTGAGGGCCTGTGGCCGTGCGTAGGGCTTCGCCGTAGGGCGAGTAGCTGACGTCCGCGGTGTACCAGGCCAAGCCCGAGGTCGATTCGGCCAGGCCGTCGCTGTCGTACCGGGTGATCACTTCTTCCCGGGCGAGTCCGCCGGGCGTGGCGGGCAGGGTCGTACTGCGCAGCTTGCCGGTCGATGTGTAGGTGTACGCGTACTGGTATGTGCCCGCGACGCCCTTGGTGAGCGGGGATGTGTTGGGGATGACGACTTCTCGGCTCGTGATCCGGTAATCGGCGTCGTAGCCGGTCACGCGGTTGACGTAGTCGCCGCTGGCGTCGTGGCGGACGGTCGCGGCAAGCATGCCGTCGGCGCCGGCCAGGGTGTCGTACTCCCATTCGCGGGTCGGGGCCGCGGATTCGCTGCCTTCACGTGTGGCCTTGATGCGACCGATCGCGTCGTACTCGGTGTAGACGGCCCTTTCCCGTCCTTCTACGGTCTTCGTCCGGCGGTCGACGTCGTCGTAGCCGAAGGAGGAGTGGCCGGTGTCGGGGTCGTAGGAGTCGGTGACCCTGCCTCGTGCGTCGTAGAGGTAACTCCAGACGTTTCCGGCCTCGTCGGTGACCTTGCTTCGGTTACCGCGGGGGTCGTACTCGTAGACGGTGTCCCGCCACTGGCTCAGGTCGGACTTGGTGTAGTGCTGGATACGGGTGACGCGACCGAGGGCATCCGTCCATGTCTTGGTGGCAGGTGTGGCGCCGCCGGCGGGCTTGGTGAGCGAGTAGTCGTCGCCGTAGACCGTGGAACCGGAGTAGACGGCGGCACCGCTCTGGACGGTGGTGACCTTGACCGGACGCTCCAGACCATCGAAGGTCGTGGCACTCCCGCTGGGCACGAGCGTGTCGCTCTTCGGCTTGAACTGCTCCGCCTCTGGTTCGCCCTGGGCGAGGTAGGGGTTGTTGGTCTGGGAGACCAGGCCGTGATCGTTGTACTTGGTGTCGGTGACGATCCGGCCGGGCCCGTGAGCGGGGCTCTGGGTCTGGATGGGCCGCAGCATGCCGTCGTAGAGCGTGATCTGTGCGTCGTACCCACCGTCGTCGCGCAGGGATTTGACGGTGACGGCCGTGGGCTTGGTACCGGAGGTGATCTGGTAGGAGATCTGGACGTCCGGATTCTGGGTTCCGGAGGAATGGGACGGCATCCAGCCCTTGACCAGGCGGCCGAAGGCGTCGAATTCGCTGCGTGTGAGGCCAAGTTCTACAACGGCAAGGGCTTCAACTCCGGTACGCACGAAGCCCGTGTCGGCTTCGAATCCGACACCTGGGGAACCTCCCGCTCCTTCTTCACCATCGACTGGGATCCCAAGCTGAAGGGCGCCAAGGTGTACAGCGCCACTCTGCACGCGCGCGAGACCTACTCGTGGTCCTGCGACGGGCGCGTCGTCGAGGTGTATCGGACCGGTGCCATCGACGGCGACACCTCGTGGTCGAATCAGCCGAAGTGGTACGAGGAGCTGGATTCCAAGGACGTCGCGCACGGCTACCGTTCGTCACGCTGCCCCGACGACTACGTGGCCTTCGACGTCAAGGACGCCGCTGTCCAGGCCGTCGACGGCGGCTGGGACACCCTCACCCTGGGCCTTCGCGCACACAACGAAAACGACCAGTTCGCGTGGAAGAAGTTCCAGGCCGACGGCGGCGACGACCCATACGTGGATCTCGACTACAACCGGCCGCCCAAGGAGCCC
Source organism: Streptomyces sp. NPDC005303 (assembly GCF_040607335.1). Taxonomy (NCBI): domain Bacteria; kingdom Bacillati; phylum Actinomycetota; class Actinomycetes; order Kitasatosporales; family Streptomycetaceae; genus Streptomyces; species Streptomyces sp. NPDC005303. The sequence goes on from NZ_JBEXGM010000009.1 coordinate 103,368, forward strand.
ACCAACCTCGACATGGATCCCGACTTGTACTGCGACACGACCGCGGACAAGGACGGCAAGTACGTCAACGTCGGCAAGACGGCCATCACCCTCTATGCCAGCGCCAGCGACCCTGACGGCAACCTGTCGAAGATCCACTTCGACCTATGGCCCACAGGTGATGGGGACCATCCCATCACCCACCCCGACATCTCCGTCGGCGACGGCGGAGGGTCCAAAGCTCGCGTACACACCGACGAGATCCCCGCTTCGAAGTTCGTGACCGGCAAGACCTATTCCTGGCAGGCTCGCTCGATCGACAAGAGAGGCTCCTCCTCGACGAACGCGCCCAAGGGCGACATACCGTGCCGCTTCACCTTCGACGGCACACCGCCCCAATCGCCCAAGGTCACCTCCACCGACTTCCCGGACGCCGACGCCAACCACGACGGCGACACCGACGACAACGGCGACAGCGCCTGGAGCGGCAAGAAGTTCGGCACCGCCGGCGGCTTCAGCTTCAAGAGCTCCAGCGACGCAGTGCGTTTCGAGTACGGCTTCAACGGCTCCTACGACCTGCCGCCGGTCACCCGCAAGCTCACCGACTCCACCACCGTGACCGTCAGCGGCGTCAAACCGCCGGAGGCCGGACCCAACCTGCTGTATGTCCGCGCCGTGGACAGCGCGGGGAACGTGTCTCAGCCCAGCAAATACTTCTTCTACGTCACGCCCCGCGACACCGCTGACGCACCCGGAGACGCGACCGGCGACAAGCTGCCCGACGTGTTCGTCATCGACGGCAACAGCGATCTTCGGCTCTACCCGTCCGAGGCGACCACGGACCTCACCAAGGGCACCGGTGACCTGCACATCTCCATGCCCGGCGCCTACCGCAACAACCCTGACCGGGACCCGAACGATTCGGACGAGCCGAAATACTCGTCCCTGCCGACGGGATACTGGAAGGACGCCCTGATCACCCACTTCGGCGACAGCTACCACGGCGACGGGGTACAGGACCTGGTGGCCCGCCTGGGCGGCAAGCTCTGGCTCTACCCCGGCGACGGCTACGGCGCGGTCAACGTCGACAAGCGCCAGGAGATCTACCTGCCGTCCACGGCTCCTGACCCGGCCTCGTACAGCCAGATCGTAGCCACCGGTGACATCACCGCCGACGGCAACCCGGATCTGTTCGTCGTCACTACCGATGGCCAACTCTGGGTGTTCTCCGGCTACGAAGGCGGCTCCTACAAGTCGGCCAGCATGCTTGCCTCGTCGGTATGGACCGACCGCGACCTCGTCAGCGTCCAGGACATCAGCGGTGACAACGTCGCCGACCTGCTGTACCGCACCAACGCCAGCGGCCGCCTGCTGCTCCGCACGGGCAAAGCGGCTACGAGTGGCGGAGGCGTCGACCTGAACTCACTGGCTTCCGCGGCGGCTTCTGCGGGTGGCAAGGACGGTGAGTACGCAGCGTCCGGCTGGTACCGCACCGACATCCGGCTGTTCCGTGGCACACCGGACGTCAACGGGGACAAGATTCCGGACATCTGGGCACTCATGGCCGACGGTTCGGCCCGCTTCTATCCCGGAGGCCGCAGCACGGTCGGCACACCCTCCACCGTCATCGGCTCCGGAAGCTGGACGTACAAGCAAGCCCTCGGCTGACCTGGAGGCCGCCAGGCCACCCAACAGGCACACAGCGACACGCAGGGCCTCCTGGTGGGGAAAAGGGGGTGGCGCCCCCGTTCCCGAGTCTCGGGAGGCCCTGTGTCGCCTCGGCGCAGGATCCCGGAACCGTCGCCGTCGGGCGACGGTTCGACGACGCTGTGTACTTGCAGTGCGGGATGTGGGCACGCTGGTCGTATGACGAGCCCTTTGGCGGACGGCCGGTTGGCCTGTGGCTGTGGTGAAGATCAGATTCCCTGGATGCTGGCGAAATTCGGGTTCCTGGGGCTGGCGGGGCTGTTTCTGGCGGTTCTGGTCGTGATGACTCTGGCGGGGTGGTTGATGGCCTCGGCGGTGTCGCTGGTCCTGCGGTGGCGGCATCCGCCGGTGACGGTCGAGGAAACTCCACCTGGCTCTCTGGACGGTTTCACCTGGCGGACCGACGAGCCCCGCTAGGGTGCGGTCCGTGACCGCCGAGACCCCTGATTTCATACGGCCCACCCGTACCTCGTACGACACGATCGCCGACGACTACACCGCTCAGTTCTCCGACCATCTGGCCGACAGCCCGCTGGAACGCTCCCTGCTCGGTGCCTTCGCTGAGATGGTGGGCGGGAACGGTGACGGGGACGGGGCACCGGCGCCGACGCCGACGCCGATGGTGTAGCGGATCAACCGGTGGGCGCCTTCGTGGTGTTCGGTAGCGCTGGGGCACTTTCGGGGAGTTCGCGGTAGATCTCGTCCATGCTGCCTTCGGGGAGGTAGCTCCGGGGGAAGGCGATCCACTCGTCATGCATCTCGAAGAGCACGGTGGTGACTAGTCGCAGCAGGGCGTCGTCGCTGGGGAAGAGCTGGACGACGTCGGTCCGGCGCTTGATCTCGCTGTTGATCCACATCAGCTCAACGTAGCCCTCGACCGAGCAATGCCTTTAGCGACGCCGCGGCGAAACTTGACGACCAGCGGCAGCTGCGTCTGTGAACGCCTCGCATGGAGTAGGCCGAGGGGTAGTCCGACTCACGTGTCCGAGACCAAGATCCGGTCCATTCCCGGACCACGTTGCCATATGCTCGCTGGCAGCGCACCGTCACCGCAGGTCAGCGTGGATACTGCTCGTGTACCACCATGAGACCAAGAACATTCTTTGTTCTTACAGCCCTAAGAAGCTCGGCTTCTTCTAGACCCTCAAGTGGGTGGTCCGGAGGCAGTGTTGTTCTCCGGCCCCCAGGTGACACCTGCCCGGTCCAGCCGCGGACCGGGCAGGTCGCGATTCACGCATGCGGCATCGTCGGCGTGCCACAGCTGCGGGAGCCGGGCGATTCGGTCCTCCGCAAACGGCCGGCGGAGTGAGCGACTCCCACTCCTGGTCGAGCCGTTTCGAGGCGAGCGACGTAAAACGGCACGTCCCACCTGGCAAAATTGGAGCAAATCAACACAAACAGTAATTGGGGGCTTTGGACTGGGAAAGCGCTTACGGTAGGCTACGTGCGTCGCTTGACTCCCGCATTATCGACTGTAGGCAGAGCAGCCGGACACCAAGCGGAACTCCAATAGTGCAGGTCCTTCCCGGAGAGATCGATGCGCCGACGCCGCCGTGACCAGCCCAGCGAGCCCGAGATACCCCCGAGCCCGAATGCGATTGCGATCACGCCCCGCGAAGTCGGTGCCCTCATAGAGGTCATGGAGCATGCTCATAACTGCATCCTCGAATTGAGCGATACAGATGGAGACACCCTCGCCAGAGCCAGCGGGTCCGAACTCATACCATCGCTTTACGCGCGCGCCGGATTCAGCTCAATCGGAGGACGCGGCAGCATTCCTCTGCTTGCCGAAGAAGTCGGCCTTCTCGAGGCCGCAGTAATCAACCTGGAATCATACCAGGGAAATGAAGTCGCCCTTTGCGCCGGCTACCAATTGCTGGATGATTTCGCGAATCGCGGTAGCGGCTCCCACCCGTTGCGCTACGTGCACGGAATCCTTGCCTTCGCCGGAGATGCGCAGGACGTGCCGGCGGCCCAGCAACGCCTTCCCTGACATGAGACGGGGCTGAGGCGTAGGGCCCGCGATCGCCGAGCGGGGACAGCCGCACGGCACCGGTCTGGACACGTTCCTGGCTGCATGGCTTCCGGCGGCTGCGGATTCGTCGGGAACGACGCCACGACCCCACGAAGCCTTGCTCGGACTCGCCGTCGGTCTGATCACCCACCGGCACGTCCAGTGGGTTGGCCGGAGGCACTGTTGCCCTCCGGCCGACCTGGGTCGAGGCGGAGGAGTACGGCCGTGTCGGGGCGGGGCAGACGGACGGTGAGCCGGCCGTGGGCGATGTCCCAGTCCGCGGTGGCGTCGGCGGTGGCGGGGTAGAGGGGTGTGGGTGTGAGACGGGCGCCGCGCAGGTGGTCGATCGTGACGGTGCAAGTGCTGTCGGCGGCCTGGTCGGCAGACGCTTCGCGTCGCCATACCGTGAGCCAGGTGGCGTCGGCGCTGCTCCAGCCGTAGGCGATCCACGCGTCCTCCCACGAGGGCAGTCCCAGGGGCCAGAACGGGCGGCTGTGCGGGATAGCCGAGCGGAGGGCCTTGTAGACGCCGATGCCCGAACGCACGAGGTCGAACTGCTCCGGGCTCATGCGGTCGAGGAACCCTGACAGGTGGATGCGGCCGGCCAGCGCGCCGGTGAGGGTGAAGGCGATCTCGTCGGGGGTGAAGTGCGGCTGGGGGTAGGCCCAGACGGCGGCCTGTTCGGGGGTGGCCCCGGTGGCCGCCGCCGCTGCGATGGGCGGATAGCGCAAGGGATCCTGCTGGTCGCTGGTGGACTGCAGCTGGGCGACCGCGAGCTGCGCGTAGTCCATGCGCAACCCGCCCGACGAGCAGTTCTCCAGGACCAGGTGGGGGTATCGGTCGAGCAGGGAGCCTAGCCAGTCGAGATGGGCGCGATGGTGACCGAGCAGGCCCGCGCCCGCGCTCTCGGCGCCGTTCTCCGTGCCGGGACCGATGTTGATGTTGTAGTCGAACTTCAGGTAGCCCACCCCCCACTCCCCCACGAGCCTGTCCACGACCTGGTCGAGGTGGGCGCGGGCGGCGGGGTGGCGCAGGTCCAGATGGTGGCGGCCGTGTTCGGTGACGCGGATTCCGCCGCGGCGGAAGAACGCCTCGGGGGGCAGCGCGGCGGCCAGGGGGCTACGGACTCCGACCACCTCGGGCTCCATCCACAGTCCCGGGGTCATGCCGTGCTCCCTGATGGCGTCCAGGACCCGCTGGATGCCGCCCGGAAAGCGGCTGTCGGCCGCCTCCCAGGCCCCGACGGCATCCCACCAGCCCTGAGCGTCGTCGTCGTACCAGCCCGCGTCGATGACGAACACCTCGGCGCCGGCGGCTCCCGCGGCCTCGATGAGCGGCAGGAGCTTGTCGGTGGTGGGGTCTCCCATCAGGGTGTTCATGTAGTCGTTGTAGATCACCGGAAGGTGCGTGTGGTCCGGGTGGTCGCGGCGGATACGGCGGCGGTAGGCGGTGAGTTCGCCGAACGCGGCGTCCAGGCCACCGCTCTCGACCCCGGCGAGTACGGCCGGGACGGTGGTGAACTCCTCGCCGGGCTCCAGGGTCCGGCGCCACTGGTGGTGGGCGTCGTCGGGGCCGAACAGGGCGACATAGGCGGCACCTTCGCGTTCACCGGTCTCGTACCGCCAGCCCGCGCCGGACTCGATCTGCCACAGCCACGCCCGCCCGCTCGCGTCGGTGAGCGCGGCCGTCGGCAGGTGTCGTCCCGTGGACCAACTGCCCTGCGAGTACCGCTCGAAGCAGCCGCGTCCTTCGTGACCGTGGGCGGACCGGTTCAGCGCGACGACGTGATCACGGAAGGCGGCGGCACGCCAACGGCACTCGGCGAGCCAGTCGTTGTCCGCCCAGTGCAGGGTCAGTTCGTCGAGGGCGCCGCCGGCGATGCCGCCGAGGGCCAGGCTCGACACACTCTCCAGTTGCAGCGGACCGCTGCCCTCGTTGACCAGACGCGCTTGCGTGCGCAGGGAGCCGGCGCCCGGGCAGGTACGCAGACTCACCTCCGCGACCAGGCCGGTCTCCGGGTCCCGGAGCCGTATCGCGGTGCAGTGCCAGTCCCCGTCCTGGCTCGTCTCGTGGCCGCGATACGTCAGGCGCTCGCCGATGGCCGTGTCGATGAAACGCTCCCCCGACCAGGTGCGGCCGTGTCCGGTGGCGGTCACCTCGACCAGCGGGAGCAGCGTGCTCCGTTCCTGGCCCGGCGCTCCCAGCCTGACCACCCCCGCGACATCCGCGACGGCTTGCAGCCCGAGGGCTTCATGGGACCAGAGAAGCGTTTCCTCGGATGCATCGGCAGCGGTGGTCAACGCGTCTTCCTTTCTGCGGGTGGGGGCTGAGTGCCGGGTGGCTTGCGCCATGATCCCGAAGCAGCGGACTTCCCCGACCGATCGCCCGGCTACGCCGGGTTCACGTCGGCGTACAGCACGTGGTGGTCCGAGACCGCGTTCGGATGCACCCGGTGCCTTACGGGGACGTAGCCCCGCAGGAAGACGTAGTCGAACTTGCTCTGCCAGTCGGTGGTCGGCTCGCAGGTGGCGTCGGCCCCGGGACGGCACCGCTGGTCCGCGTCCGCGGCCAGCTTCCACATCGGGTTGAGTTCGTAGGCGTGCGGCACGGCGTTGAAGTCGCCGATGACGATCGCGCGGTCGTGCCGGGCCACCTCTTTGGCGAGTACGCGCACCTGGTTCGCGCGGACCGCCTCCTGACGCCGTTCGGCGAGGTGGGTGTTGAAGACCCGGACCGGGCGGCCGCCCACCGTGGTGGTGACCGCCATGTATCCGCGGTCCTCGGAGCCGCCGTCGGGATATTCGTCGGTGACGACATCGGTCATCGGTGCGGCCGAGAGGATCGCCTCGCCGTAACCGCCCGGGTTCCAGGGCGCTCCCCCGCAACGGCCCCAGCTCTGGAGAACCGGCGCGTACTCGACGTGGTAGACGAGCCCGTGGAGGTTCTCCAGATAGTCCCGGATCTTCTCTACGTCACCCACGCACGCTTCCTGCAGGCCGACGACCTGGGGCGCGAACGTGGCGATCTCGGCAGCCCGGTCGTCGTTGCCCGTCTCGCAGGGGTTGCAGAGGTTCCACGTCATGACCCTGTTCGGTACGACGTCCTCGACCGCTTTGGGGGGCACCGACCCGGCGTCGAGGGCTCCGCTCGGGGCGCTGGGGCCGGAGAGCACCATCCAGGCCACGACCATGGCACCCACGAGCAACCATGTGCCCTTTCCGAGCACCCTTGCCTCCTCGACGTGGATCCGCAGGGCGACTGACGTCTATGTGAACGATGTTATGGGACCCGGCTCACCCCTCGTCACGCAGCCGGGCCGCCAGGGAGGTCAGCGGCTCGGTCTCCTCGGTGTGGCCGAGGGCGGTCAGGTGGGAGACCGCGCTGTCGAGGCGGGTGAGGGCGGGGGCTGGGCGTTTGAGGTAGAGGCCCTCCACGGCGCCCGCGAGGCGGACGCACTCTGCCCACTCACCGACCCGGTCGTCCTGCGGTCCCGGCTCACCGAGCAGGGCCAGGGCCTTCTCCAGGGCGGCCAGCGCGTCCTCGTACGCGCCGGCGTAGGCGTTGACCCGGCCGTGTTCGTAGGCCAGGGCGCTGCCCAGGGAGCGGCCGCGGGGCTCGTACCCGGCGGCGCGGGCCTCGTCGGCGATCCGGCCGGCGTCGGCGAGGAAGGCGAGGGCGTCGGTCAGTCCCTGGGGGCCCTGCTGCTGGGCCTGGAGGCGGGCGAGTTCGCGCAGGCAGTTGCTGAGCAGCTCGTAGCGCGGGTCCCGGGCATGGGCGGCGATCGCCTGGTCCGCGGCCTCGCGGGCCGGGCCGAACTCGCCTGACTCGCCGAGGAGTACGGCCGTCTCCGCGGCGATCATGGCGTGGCTGCCGGGGTCGTCGTCCCAGCCGGCCGACTCGGCCGCGAGCGCGGCGAACTCGGCGGTGGCGGCCTTGACGTCCTCCCCCGCGCGCAGCGCGCGGGCCCGGGTCAGGCGAAGCTGGGCGGCGAGCCGGTCGTCCAACTGTCCAGAGACGACGTCGGGTTCGGCCAGCAGGGAGTCCAGCAGGGCGATGCAGTCCTCGACACGGTCCAGGTCGAGGCTGAGCTGGGCAGCGTTGCTGTAGGTGCAGAAGGCGTCGATCCGGTTGCCGCGGCGGAGGTTCACCTCCGCGGAGCGCGTCAGGTGCCGCAGTGCCTCGTCGGGGCGGCCCAGGTGCATGCAGGCCTCGGCGAGATCGCCGAGGAGGCGGGAGGTGTCGACCGTGTCGGCGGGCCAGTCGGCGGCCCGTCGCAGAGCCTCCGTGAGATCCGTGTGCGCGGCCTCGGGGTCCCGGAGGGCGAGCTGGAGGCGGCCCCGCAGTCCGAGGGTACGGGGCAGATGCCAGGCGGGGCCCTGCGCCTTCAGCCGGTCGAGGAGGGCGTCGATCTCGGTGACAGCGGCGGGCAGGTCGCCGGAGATGGCGTGCGTGCTGGCCCGCAGCAACAGGGCGCCGGAGATCTGCCCGGCGAGGTCGTGCCGGGCGGCGAAGTCGTGCAGCAGGCCCGTCTCGGCGAAGACCGGCGCGACATGCTCCTCGCTTCCCGTGGTCTGGAGGCGCAGGCCGAGCGCGGTGGCCCGCAGCCGCAGCAGGCGGGCCTCCTGGTAGGGGGCGAGGCCGGTCGTCTCCTCGTGCAGGCGGACCACGGAGGCGTGGACGCCGGTCAGAGCGGCCGCCTTCGCCGCGGGTTCGTCCCCGTCCTCCCCGGGGATCTGGGCGGTGGCGAGCAGGGCGCAGGCGCGGGCGAATGCCGCGTGTCCTGGCTCCGCCGCGTCGTCGTAGAGGGCAGCGGCCTCCTCGTGCAGGGCCGCGGCTTCGGCGAACTCGTCATTGTTGCCCGCCCGGTTCGCCTCGTCGGCCAGCAGGTCCGCGCGCAGTCGGACGAGTGGGCCCACGGCGGGGTCGTCGGGGTGGGTGTAGTCGCGGGCGGCGGCGAGCGTGCGCAGCCGGGCGAAGCAGGTCTGGGCATCCGGGTGCCCCTGCTCCTCCAACTTCCTTGCCTGAAGGATGAGTTCAGGCAGGGTGTCGGGCACGGAGGCGGTCGTACGGGAGGTCGGCGCGGTGCCGGGGGCGGCCGGGGCCACCTCGTCGAGGGTGCGGGTGCGCAGGGTCAGTTCCAGCGCGTCGAGGAGGGGCGCCCGGTCGAGGCGGGCCCGGCGGCGCTCGGTGTGGGTCGACGTTCCGTTGCGGGTGTCGAAGCGGGCGGCGAGGTCGTCCGCGCGGCTCCGGATTTCGGTGTGCAGCGCGGCCACGGTCCAGGTGCGGCCGGGGTACCCGGCGGCGGGCAGTTCGCCGTGGCCCAGGTGCTCGACGCGCCGGAGGAGGACCTCGACGCCGGTGAGGAAGTCGAGCTGGTCCAGGGGTGAGTCGACCTCGTCGAACAGGTTCCGGTTCTCGGCGAGCAGCTCCAGACCCCGGGCCTCGTTGCCGGTCAGCGCGCAGAACTCCAGGTGCCGGCCGACCTCACCGGACATCGAGGGGTTGCGGCGGCAGCCGCGGTAGCCGGCGAGGTGCAGTTCGCGGGCCCGGTCGGCGGCACCGGTGCGCAGCAGGGGCAGCAGCGCGTGGGAGACGGAGCGGGCCGGCTCCTCCTGGCAGGACTCCTTCCCGTTCAGGACGGGCTCCCAGGTGCGCAGGGCCCGCTCGTCGTCGCCCGCCGCCAGGTGGAACAGGGCGCGCTCGCAGATCTCGCAGGCCTCGCAGTCGCTGAGCCGGGTGCGGCTGCGGGCCGCCCACAACTCGTAGGCGAGGGCGGTGTCCTCGCCCACATGGGCGGCGAGCTGGTACGACTGTCCGTAGTAGGGCTGCAGGCCGAGGCCGGCCCTCTCGTAGCGGTCGCGCATCTCCTGCAGCCACTGGCGCAGGCTCGCCAGGGGGATCTCGGGCAGCTGGCGCAGTGCGTGGCCCACCCACTTGAACCGCCAGAACAGCGTGTGCCGCAGGCGCTCGTCGAAGACGTCGGGTTGCTCGTCGAAGAGGGTGAGCAGCCGGGCGAAGACGACGGGCGACTTCCGGGGTTCGGAGCCGTAGGTGTACGCCTCCTGGAGTTCGAGGAGGGCGTGGACGAGCGGGACGGGCTCCCCGAACTGCTCGGCGGCGTCCACGAGTTCCTCGGCGGTGACCGTGCGGGAGCGGCCGTAGGGGCGCTCGTCGTTCTCCTGGAGCGCCTGGTACAGCTCGTCGGTGGTCTGGATCGTGGTGGGCATCGTCAGCTGTCCTTGCGGAGGGCGTGGGCGAGAAGGTCGAGGAAGGAGCGGTTGATGAGGCTCGACTCGGAGGGCCTGAGCGGGCGGCGGGACAGCATCGCGGCCTGACCGTAGAGGGCTTCGGCGCTGGTGCGCGCTAGCTCGGGCTCGTCGATGGTGACCGCGGTGCGCACCAGCGGGTTGAGCTGGTTGAGGATCAGCTGGGCCCGCGGGGCCTCCTGGCGCAGGGCGCCGAGGATGTCGCCCCACACGCCGCCCTGCTGCTCGCGGGCGAGCTGGGAGCGGGTGCGTTCGTGCCGGGCCTCGCGGCTGTCGAGGAGGAGGGCGGGGGCGGAGGCCGGCTGGAAGGTGCGCAGCGCGACATCGCAGTCGAAGACGGCGAGGGCGTCGCGGGCCTGGGCGAGATAGGCCGCGGCGGCGAGCTCGGTCTCCCGGTCGACGGGGTCGAGGTGGGCGGTGAGGGTCGCCGGGTCGAGGTCGGCGACGCTGACCTCGGGCCTGACCTCGGGCAGCCGGTGCACCAGTGCGCGGTCGTAGGTGTAGCCGCCGTTGACGACGCCGAGCCCGGCGGCCGAGGCGATCGCCGCGACCTGGCGGAACTCCTCCACGCTCGACGTGACGAGCACGGTGCGGTGGGTGCGCGCGAACTCGTCGAGGGTGGCGTGCCCGTCGGTGGTCTCGAACGGCAGCCAGGGCAGCAGCATCCGCATGATCTCGTCGTCGTGCACCGCGAGCGACTTCACGGCCAGGTGGTGGACCTGGAGGAAGCGGCCGAGCAGTTCGGGGTCGCTGGCGGCGGCCCTGGCGATCCACGCGCGCAGGCGTTCGGCGAGCGCGTCGCGTACGGCGGCGAGCGTGTCGTCCTCGTACAGGGACTCGCGGGACGCCGTGGGGCGCAGGCTCTCTGCGTCGACGACACAGCGGACGAAGAACGCCCAGTCTGGCAGGATCTCCTCGGCCTGCTCGGACAGCAGCATGCCCTTGACGTGCACGCGGTGGCCGTGGCGGCGCCCTGCCGGTACCGCCTCGGGCAGCACGCAGGCGATGCCCTTCAGGCCCACGGCCGGCAGGTCGAGTTCGATGGTGTCCAGCGGCGTGAACCCGAAGACCTCCTCGCCGTAGGCGGCCAGGGCGCGGGAGCGGGCTCCTGGGGTGGGGTGGGTGCGCGCCCAGGGTGCGGGTTCGGGGTTGACGGGCGCGCCCTGGCCGCTGGGGCCGGCGGTGCCGTCGTCGAAGGTCACCGGGTGGCGCAGCAGGGAGCCGAAGTGGCGGGCCAGCGCGTGGACTTGTGCCGGGCGGGTCCACTCGCCCGCGTCGGCGCGGGGCGTCAGGGTGACAGTGGTGCCGGGCCGTGGGCGGGTGGAGGCGGGCAGGGTGCGGACGGTGTAGCTGCCGTCGCCCCGGCCCCGCCATTCGACGGCGGGGGCGTCGGGGGTGCGGGCGGAGCGGCTGACGACGTGGATCTCGTCCGCGACCAGGAAGCAGGAGAGCAGACCGATGCCGAACTGGCCGATGAAGTCCGCGCGTTGCTCGGCGATCCGCTCGGCCCGCTTGCTGCTGCGGCCGATGGTGGCGAGGAAGGTGTGCACGTCGGCCTCGGTGAGACCGACGCCGTCGTCCTCGACACGGACCACGGAGCCGTCGGCGTACAGGCGGATGCCGAACGCGTCGGCGGGGGCGCCCGGTTCGAGGCCGTGCCGGGCGGTCAGCGCGTCCACCGCGTTCTGGAGGAGCTCGCGCAGGTAGACCCGCGGGCTGGAGTAGAGGTGGTGGGAGAGGAGATCGACCAGGCCGCGCAGGTCCACTTGGAAGGTGCGGTCGGCGGTGGCGTGGTCGGCGGAGTCGTGACGCAGAGGCATGGGGCAGTCCGGGGAGAAGGGAACGGCGAGGGTGGACGATGGTCCGGCCGCGATGGGCGGGAACCGGGTGGCCTTCGAGCTCAGAAAGCCTTGCGGAAGCGTGCGTATGCCGTCTGGGGGTCCGCCATGAAGGCCCACGGCCACTCGGTGAAGACACCCTCCAGTTCGCGGAAGACATTGGAGGCCGTGCTGCTGCCCGCCAGCGACAGGGCCATGGCGAAGATGTTGTAGTCGCCCTGCCAGCCCAGGCGGCGCTCGTACGCGTGGTGAAGGATGCTGCGCTCCGCGGCCTCCCTCAACTCGGCTCGTATCTGGGGGTGTTGCAGGCAGTCACGGTCTTCCGACTCCACCCACTCCTCGATGTGGGCCATGGCGATCACACAGCCGAGGCGGTGTCCGTCGGGCGCGGCGGCGTAGGCCTTGCGGGCGAACGCCCGGGCCTGGCCCGGCTCACCGCCCCAGCGGGGCTGGAGCTGGGACACCCACTCGATGTGGGTCTCCAGGTCCAGCGGGTCGCGGCGCAGGGCTGCGTCGCGTCGGGTCTGATTGACCGCGGGGCCGAGCGACATACCGCGACCCGAGGTGAGGAGGCGGCGCCACGGGGTGATCCACTCGGGCCGCAGCTCGGCGGCTTCGAGCAGGTGCTCCTCGGCGATCTCCAGCCGCTCGTGGAAGATCCGCCACTGATCCCGCGTGACGTCCACGGCGCGGGCGGACGTACGGGCCTCCCAGCCCCAGCTGATGTGACGTGTCCCGGATATCAGCAGGGCCGTCGCCCGGTGCTCCTTGTCCTCCTCGACGGCCCGGCCGATCCAGTCCTGCACCCCGTCCAGGTCGGCGAGTTGGCCGAGCACCGCGTGGTCACGGCCGAGATCGAAGGGGGCCAGGGCCTCCTTGACCGCCTCCCAGTCACCGGCATCAGCCGCTTCCACCAGCGCGAGCACCCGTGTGTCCCCGAGGGCGCGCAGCGGGTACGTCCCGTTCTTCTGTCTGCGCGGGACGGGCAGGGCGTACGGATCCCCCGGTCTCTCCGCATCCCTGCCGAACAGCTTGCCGAACATGCCGCGCCCTCCCCTGGTCCCGCGTGATCGTCCGTGCAGCATAAACGGCCCCACTGACACCGCTTCCACAGAGTTTCCACCCGCGCTCCACCGGCGATCGCGGCCCCCACGCCGCCCCGGATCGCGGGGTGCGCTCTCCAGAACCCCCATGATCAACAGTCGGCAGGTCACAGATCCGCGTCCCTGACAGAGCTCTGAGCTGCTGGGTCACCATGGGGTTCCCCGGTCACGGAAAAGTGCGTTCTTCCTTGTCATCGGGGACTCTCCTACGGTTTCCCAGTAACCAGAAGAAACCACGGGCTCGTGATGCCCGCTCATGGAGGCACAGAAAATGGCCATCAGCTTGCTGAACCCCGTCGGACTGCCGGAGATCGACGTCTACCGGCAGGTGGCGGTCGCGTCCGGTACGAAGCTGGTCTTCGTCGCCGGGCAGGTCGCCTGGGACGCCGAGGGCCGCACCGTCGGTGCGGGTGACCTCGCCGCTCAGGTCGAGCAGAGCTACCTCAACGTGGGCACCGCCCTGGCCGCGGCCGGCGGTTCCTTCGACGACGTGGCGAAGCTGAACTTCCACGTCGTCGACTGGACGCCTGACAAGATGCCCCAGCTCCTGGAGGGGATCTCGCGGGCGGCCGCGAAACTGGGGGTCACGCCGGTCCCGCCGGCCACGCTGTTGGGCGTCGCGGCACTCGACGTCCCCGACCACCTGGTCGAGATCGAGGCCACCGCGGTCCTCGACTGAATCAGCGACCCGTCGCTGATTGACTGATCGCTCTCACCGGCCCTCTCGCTGTGCGTGGGCCTCGGTGAGGAGGAGGTAGGCCGCCGCCGTCCATGTGTAGGCGCGGTCGCGCAGGCCCGTTCCGGTCAGGGCGTCGAAGTTCTCCGCGAAGCCGTGCTTCTCGCACAGGGCGCGGAAGCGGGCGCTGATCTCGTCCGCCAGCCGGTGGTGGCCGCCGCGGCGCAGGCCGTCCTCGACGAGGATCGTGGCGGGGGCCCAGATCGGGCCGCGCCAGTAGCCGTCGGGGAGGTAGTGCGGCGAGGTCGGCAGCTCGGTGGCCAGGCCGTGCGGGGTCAGATGGGCCTCGATCCGGCCGGCCAGTACATCGCTGATGTCGTCCGGAAGATACTCGCCCAGCGCGATCGGCATCAGGTCGAGCAGGCCGGCCGTGCCCCAGGTGTCGCCGCTGTCGACGCCCTGGGCGACGAACCGGTCGCCCGTCCAGAGCTGGTCGAGCATCGCCTGCTGTGTCTCCTCGGCGGCCCGCGTCCACCGCCGGGCGTCCTCCGGTCTTTCCAGGTGCGCTGCCAGGTCGGCGAGTTCACGCAGTTGGAGGGTGAGGAAGGCGGCCAGGTCCGCGGTGACGACCACGCGTTCGGGGTCGAAGGTGGTGGCGTTGTCCCAGCCGCTGTCGTTGCCGTGCTGGTAGTGCGGCAGGGCGGCGCCGGGGGCGCGCCGGGCGGTGAGCCAGAACTCCGTCCAGCGTTCCAGCCTGTCGTAGGTCGCGGCCAGTTCGGCGCGGTCGGGGGGCGTGGGCAGCCTGCGTCGCAGATGGCCGAACGCCCAGCCGTGGATGGGCGGTTTGACGAAGTTACGGAGCACCTCGGAGTGGGTGACCGAGTCGGGCAGCGCCCCGGTGTCGTCCTGGTGGTCGAAGGGCAGCTGGAACTGGTCCCAGGCCAGTTCGGGGCAACCGGGGGCCAGGGCGAGGGCGTTGAAGCAGTGGTCCCAGCTCCAGACCTTGTCCATCCAGTGCTTGGACATCAGGACTCCTGCCCGGGCGACCAGTCCGGCCGGGCGTACGGTCGCCGACCACAGGACGTAGGCGGCGAGTTCGGCGGCCGGGGTGGCGGCGGAGCGCCACGGGGCCACGGTGTCGGCGAAGTCCGCGAAGGAGTTCCGCGCGGCCTCGACGACCTTGCCGAAGGCCGCCGTCGACCCGTACGGAGGGCGAGCGGTGTCGAGTTCCTCGACCGCGATCTCCCATCCGCCGTCCGCGTCGGCCGCGACGGTGACACCGCGGTCTGCACTGCCCAGCGCCTGACTGCCGAACACGTCGGCCACCGTGCCGGAGAGCAGGGTGATCCGGTAGCGGCTTCCGGTCTCGTACGAGGTGAACACGTAGGCGTCGGCGGCCGGTTCGCGGTAGAAGTACGTCCCGCTGAACGGGGTCAGCGTCCGGGCCGCCGCCGAGATCCGCAGCGGCGCACCGGCGCCGCGCAGTCGTACGGTGTCCGGCGTCTCGTAGGTGAGCTCCACGCGCCCGGCCGGGCCGGTCCAGGTGAGCAGGCCCGGTGTTGCCTCGATCTGGGTCTCGGCCCGCTCGCCCGTCGCGGGGTCCAGGGGGACGAGGCGCAGGACGGCGTGCATGCCGTTCTGGTGCGAGACGAGGTGGAGGTCCTCGGCGCGGGTCCTCTCCGCGAGCACGGGAGAGATGCCGAACCAGGAGCCGTGCGTGCTGAACGGGATGTCGTGGACGGAGAAGGCCGGGCCCAAGCGGTCGGCGGTCATGAAAGCGGCACTCGTTTCTCGAGCAGGGATCGTGGGGGATCGTCGGGGCTGGGTGGGCCGTGGACGTCAGCCCTTGACGGCGCCGGCCGTGACTCCGGCGGCGACGTAGCGCTGGGCGAGGACGAGGATGACGGCGGCCGGCAGGGAGGCGACGGCGGCGGTGGCCATGATGGCGTTCCACTGCTGGTTGTTGTTGCCGATGTAGTGGTAGATGCCGAGGGTGATCGGCTCGTGGGCGCCGCCGTTGACCAGGGTGCTGGCGAAGATGAAGTCGGACCAGGACCACAGGAACGCGAACAGCGACACGGTGACCACGGAGTTGCGGCTCATGGGCAGCACGACCGACCAGAAGGTGCGCAGGGGCCGGGCCCCGTCCATCTGTGCGGCCTGGAGGAGTTCGCCGGGGATGCCGGACATGAACGCGGTGAAGATGAGCACCGCGAAGGGCACGGCCAGGGTGGAGTCGGCGACGATCAGTCCGGGCACCGACTGGAGCAGTCCGAGCTGGAGGTAGATGGCGTAGAAGCCCATCGCCATGATGATGCCGGGGATCATCTGGGCGGCCAGCAGGACGAAGCTGAGGATTCCGCCGCCGCGCGGGCGCAGTTTGGCCAGGGCGAAGCCGGCGGGGGCGGCCAGGGCCACGGTCAGGACGACGGTGCCCAGGCCGATGACGAGGCTGGTGCCCAGGTAGGGCAGCTGCTGGTCGAGGACGGCCCGGTAGCCCTCCAGGGTGGGGTGGGCGGGGAACAGGTCAGGCGGGCTCTTGCGCATGTCCTGGTCGCGGGTGAGGGACACGTTGAGCATCCAGTACACCGGGAAGAGCATGATGCCGGTCAGCAGCAGACCGACGGCGGTCTTCAGCCCCTTGCTCATGACAGTGCCTGCTTTCGCTGGACCCGCACATAGAGCAGGCCGAAGACCAGGGCGGCGAGCACGAGCAGGTTGCCGACGGCGGCGCCGGGACCGAAGGCGGGCAGCAGGTTGCCGAAGCCGAGCTGGTAGGACCAGGTGGCGAAGGTGGTGGAGGAGTCGGCCGGGCCGCCCTTGGTCATGATCCAGATGATGTCGAAGACCTTGAGTGTGTAGACGAGGCCCAGCAGGAGGGTGATGGCGGAGACCGGGCGCAGCAGCGGGAAGGTGATGCTCCAAAAGCGCTGCCAGGCGTTGGCGCCGTCGAGGGCGGCCGCCTCGTGGAGGCTGGCGGGGATGGACTGCAGGCCGCTGTGGAGCACGACCAGGTTGAAGGGGACGCCGATCCAGATGTTCGCGATGATCACCGAGGCGAGCGACCAGGACGGCGACGTCAGCCAGTTGACCGGGGCGACGCCGACGGCGTGCAGGACGGCGTTGACGATGCCGGAATCGCTGTTGAGCATCCACGACCAGGTCGACGCCGACACGATCAGCGGCAGCAGCCACGGCACCAGGAACAGGGCCCGCAGGGTGGCGGAGAGCCGGAAGTGCTGGTGGAAGAAGACCGCCAGCGCCAGACCGATGGCGTACTGGAAGACCAGGCACACACCGGTGAACACCACGGTGTGCCACAGGGCCGGTGCGAAGGTCGGGTCGTCGAAGACCGTCCGGTAGTTCGCCAGGCCCGTGAACGGCGCGTCGCCCCGCACGAACGACCGCACGGTGTAGTTGCGCAGGCTCAGGTCGATGTTGCGGTACAGCGGATAGGCGTAGAACAGGACGAGGTAGAGGGTCACCGGGGCGAGGAAGGCCCAGGCGGCCCACTGCGGGGAGGCGGGACGGCGCCGCTCCTTGGGGGCGGCGCCTTCGGAGTCCGTCCGCGGGCGCGGTACTTGTGTCGTCTGAGTCATCAACTGGGACCGGACCATGCCTACTTGACGGCGGACTGGGCGTCGGTCAGCGCGTCCTTCGGGGACTTGGAGCCGCTGAGCGCGGACTGGACGGCCTTCCACATCTGCTCGGAGATCTTGGGGTACTTGGTGCCCAGGTCGTCGCTGGTGCGCCCCTTGGCGGCCTTGACCGCGGCGACCCACGGCTTCAGCTCGGCGTTCGCGGCCACCTGCTTGTCCTGGACCTCGGTGGTGGGGGCCACATAGGACAGGGTGGTGTCGGTGTCGTACAGGTTCTGGGTGCTGGTCAGGCAGGTCGCGAGCTTCTGGGAGGTGGTGTAGCGGCCGGTGTCGTCCTGGACCGGGAGGGTGACGAACTCGCCGCCGGTCGGGGCGGCCGCGCTGCCGCCCGAGGCGCCGGGTATCGGGAGCACGCCGTACTCGAAGCCGGCCTTCTTGGCGTTGGCCAGCTGCCAGGTGCCGTTCTCCGCGAAGGCGTAGTCGCCGGTCGCGAACTCCTGCCAGCTGGTCGTCTGGGTGTTGTTGAGCACCGAGTTGGGTGCGTAACCGCCCTTCACCCAGTTCTTCCACAGAGTGAGCGCCGACTCGCCCTGCCCGGAGTCGAGTTGGGTCAGTTTCGCGCCCGCGCCCCAGAACCACGGCAGGAACTGGAAGCTGCCCTCCTCGGTGCCGATCGCGGAGAACGTGATGCCCTTCTTGCCGGCCTTCTTCACCTTTTCCAGGGCCGCCGTCAGCGACGCCCAGTCCTTGACCGAGGCGACGTCCACGCCCGCGTCCTTCAGGACCTTCTTGTTGTAGTAGAGGGCCAGGGTGTTGGCGCCGATCGGGGTGCCGTACGTCTTGCCGCCCGACTGGCCGGCCGCGAGGAGGTTGGGGTCGACCTTCGAGGTGTCCAGCTTGTTGTCGTCGGTCGTGGTGAGGACGCCCGCCTCGGCCAGGGTCGAGACGACCGGGTTGTCGACGATGAGGATGTCCGGGGAGTTGCCCTGCTGGGCCGCCAGCAGGGCCTTGTTGGTCAGGTCGCTGGTGTCGAAGCCGGTCCGCTTGACCTTCACACCCGCCTGCGTGCCGCACTTGTCCAGCAGGTTCGTCCAGGCCGAGCCCTTGGCGAACTGCGGGTACGGGTCCCAGACGGTGTACGTCTTGCTGTCGGCGCCCTCGGTGCCGCTGCTGCCCGAGCCGGAGCCGCAGGCGGTGACACCGGTGGCGACGGCCAGGGAGACCAGGACCGCGGCGGTCGGACGGCGTCGTCCGGAGAAGCTGTTCATGGCGGGTTCCTTCGGTTCGGGGCATGCGGGTGCCGCGGCGGGGGGGTCGCGCGGAGCAGAGGGCACCGCGAACACGCCGTCGGGTACCGGGTGTTCGGGCGTGAAGCGGTGTGACGCGTGCTCGGGGGAGCTGATCAGGTCTGCGGGACCCCCGCGGGCCCGGTGCTGGCACGCAGTGAGATCGGTGGGGTGAGGAGGTGCTGCCGGGGCGGCGCGTCGGTGTGGTCCAGCCGCTCCACGAGCAGGTCGACGGCGAGCCGGCCCATCTCGGCCGCCGGTACGTCCGCCGCGGTGAGCTGCGGGGTCACCGTCTCCGCCCAGCGGTTGGCGACGACCCCGGTGACGGAGAAGTCGCGCGGCACATGGCGGCCCGCGTGTGCGAGCCCCCGGTAGAGACCGCCGAGTGCTGCCTCGTTCAGGGTGACCAGGGCCGTGGTGGCCGGGTCGTCGTGCAGGATCCGTTCCACGCAGGCCTGGCCCGCGGCGGCGTCGTCCGCGCAGCAGTACGTGCGGACCGTCAGCCCGCGTTCGGCCGCGGCCTTGGTGAAGCCGTCCAGGCCGCGGTGCGCGGACTCGTACCCGGTCCTCAGGAGCTGTTCGGGCCGGTTGACGAAGGCGACCCGGCGGTGGCCGAGGTCCGCGAGGTGATGGACGCAGGCCGCCGCCAGCGCGGTGTGGTCCAGGGCGACGTACCAGCTGTCCTCGGGGTGGGCGGTGCGGCCGATGGCGACGGCGGGGAAGCCGAGCGCGGCCAGGTGATCGGCCCGGTCGTCCTCCAGCCGGATCTCCATGAGGATCGCCCCGTCGACCCGCCGCTCCCCCAGCAGCCGCTGGAAGGAGCGGTCGCTGTCGACGCCGCTGGGCGACAGCAGCACGTCGTAGTCGTAGGCCGCGGCGGCCTCCACCACGCTGCCGATGAAGTCCAGCTGCATGCCCGTGTAGTGGTTCCCGGCGGGCGGGAAGACCAGACCGAGGGTGCTGGTCCGGCCGTTGGCCAGGGCGCGGGCGCTGGCGCTGGGCTGGTAGCCCAGTTCGTCGACGATCCGCTGGATCTTCCGGCGCGTGTCCTCCGAGACCGGGCGCTTGCCGCTCAGCGCGTAGGACACGGTGCTGCGCGAGACACCGGCCCGCCGGGCGATCTCACCGATGTTCACGGCGACTCCTTGGGACGGGCGACCGGCTTGTCGAACCGGTTCGCGTGGAAGTGAACGTAGGAACTGCCCGGGCGCCTGTCAATACTCTCGCCGTAATCGCCGACAGGGGCCGGGGGAGGGCGAGATCCCTGTGTCGAAGGGATTGCTGGCCCGATGTCCCGGTGCTAGCTTCGCCGAACCGGTTCGGCGCGGTCGCCCATCGCGGCACTCTCGCCGCGCGCCGTCGTAGAGCCGCCCCACCCCCTCCCCTACACACGCCTCCTCCCCCTGCACCCGCCTGGATCGAATCGGTTCGACGGCGACCCGAGGCGGGCCGACCCGCACCCGTTACGACGATTGAGGACGTATCCATGTCATCCGCTGACAGATCCACGCGCCGCCGGGCGCCGGCCGCCATGGCGCTGGCCCTCGGCGCGGGCCTGCTGGCCGCGCCCGCCGTGCCCGCGCACGCGGCGGAGACGCCTGGGCCCGCCGCCCGCTACACCTTCGATCAGGACGACCTGGCCTCCGGGAAGATCACGGACAGTTCCGGCAACGGTCTGACGGCGAGCCTGGTGAACGCCGCGACGGCCCAGTCCGTGGCGGGCACGGACGGCGGCAAGGCGCTGGCCCTGCCCGGCGGGGCCCCCACCTCCGACGGCGCCTACGTCCGTCTGCCCCGCGAGGTGGTCGGCGACGCGAGCGACCTGACCGTCTCCGCCCGGGTGAAGTGGAGCGGCGACAAGTCGTCCTGGCAACGGATCTTCGATCTGGGCACGGACACCACCAAGTACCTCTTCAGCACCCCGTACAACGGCAACGGGCTGTTCCAGACCTCCGTGACCACCGGCGGAGGCGGCGCCGAGACCCAGGTCCGCGGATACGCGGCGCTGCCCGCGGACGCGTGGCGGACGGTCACCGTCACCCTCGACACCTCCGCGGGCCGCCTCACCACCTATCTCGACGGCGTGGCGGTCTCCTCCGCCGCGACCGCCATCAAGGCCAAGGACCTGCTGAGCGGTTCGGCCACCGCCGCCGGCTACATAGGCAAGTCCCTCTACCCCGACCCGCTGCTCAAGGGCGCCGTCGACGACTTCGCCGTGTGGCACTCGGCGCTCAGTGCCGAGCAGGTGGCCGGCCTGGTCGGGGCGGTGCCGACCCTCCAGGACCTCTCGAAGACGTCCTTCGACGTCCGTACGACCGACGGGACCGCCCCGGCCCTCCCGGCCGCCGTCCGCGCCACCTTCTCCGACGGCTACGACCGTGACACGCCCGTCGTCTGGGACGCCGTACCGCCGGAGAAGTACGCCCGCCCGGGGACCTTCACGGTGGCCGGAACCGCGGCCGGACGGGCGGTGCAGGCGACCGTGACCGTCGTGCGTGAGGGGCAGCTCACCGTCGACCTCGGCTCGGACACCGGCGCGTTCCACGGCGGCGCCTCCGGCACGCTCTACGGCGTGTACGGGCCGGACGTCCCCACCAACAACCTCATCGAGGGCATGGGTCTGCGCACGGTCTCCACCAAGGCCCAGGACGGCCCGCAGCACCCCGGCGCCGACGCGCTGGACGTGGTCAAGCCGCTCGCCGACTCCACCGACGGCGATGTCTACATCTACATGACCGACATCCACCGCGGCTTCCCGTACGAGTGGCCCGGCAGCACCCCGCAGGAGAAGCTCAAGCTCTACGAGGAGAAGATCGGCAAGCAGGTCGACCAGGTCCTGAAGCTGCCGAAGCAGTACCAGGACAACATCGTCTTCGTGCCGTTCAACGAGCCCGAGGGCAACATGTTCGGCACCGGCGAGTGGAGCTACGACAAGGTCAGCTGGCTGAACGACCCGGCCGACTACTTCGCCGCCTGGGACTCCGCGTACCGGCTCATCAAGGGCAGGATGCCCGACGCGCGTATCGCCGGCCCCAACACCAGCGTCCTGTACGACCAGGTGAAGGGTTTCCTCACGCACACCCTGGCCGCGGGCACCCTCCCGGACGTGATCACCTGGCACGAGCTGAGCCACCCGGAGGCGGTGCGCGCGAGCGTCGCCAAGTACCGGGTGTGGGAGAAGGAGTTGTTCAAGGGCACCTCTCGTGAAGGCACCCGACTGCCCGTCAACATCAACGAGTACGCCTTCAACTACCACACCTCCGTCCCCGGCCAGATGATCCAGTGGGTCTCCGCGATCGAGGAGTCCAAGGTGGACGCCGACATCGCGTACTGGAACATCGACGGCAACCTCTCCGACTCCGCGGTGCAGTCGAACCGCGGCAACGGCCAGTGGTGGCTGCTGAACTCGTACGCCTCGATGAGCGGGCACACGGTGTCGGTGACCCCGCCGTTCCCGGGCGAGAACTACACCATGCAGGGCGTGGCCACGCTGGACGAGAAGAAGAAGCAGGCCCGGCTGATCTTCGGCGGCTCCACCGGCAAGGGGCACATCACCTTCGCGGGCGTCCCGAAGAAGCTCTTCGGCAGGAACGTGCACGCCTGGGTGCGGGAGATCGAGTGGAGCGGACAGGTCGGCGACAACTCCGGTCCGAAGCTGCTCACCGAGACGAACCTGAAGGTCGCGGACGACGGCACGGTCACCGTCGACTTCGGTGACGGCGCGCTGCCGAAGCTGAAGGAGTCCTCGGCGTACGAGATCGTCCTCAGCCCGGCCGGGAAGGCCGCGAAGACCCAGTCCCCGCCGGTGCGTTGGCAGGGCTCCTACGAGGCGGAGGACGCCGCCCACACCGGGTCCGGCTACTCGAAGAACGGCCCGGAGGGCTCCACCTCCGACGTGTCGAAGTTCTACACGTCCGGCGGCTACGACGTGGGCGGGCTGCGCACCGACTCGGACGTGACGCTCGACTTCACGGTGGACGTCCCCGAGGACGGCACCTACGACCTGAGCGTCTTCGCCAACTCCCTCAACACCTTCGACAAGGTGAAGGAGCAGGGCCCCACCAATGTCTTCCTGCGGGTGGACGGACAGGCCGGCAGCGAGCAGCAGCTGTATCTGCCGCTCGGCTACAAGTGGGTGGTGTGGGACCACACCGACACCAAGGTGAAGCTCACCAAGGGCAAGCACACCCTGACGCTCGCCGCGAAGAGCCTGGACGGCAAGCGCGTGACGAAGGGGGACGCGATCGTCGACCGCCTCACGCTGTCCCTGCCCAGTGCCTCGGCGGGCACACAGGTGTACGAGGGCGAGCTGGCCTGGCTCGGCGGAGGGGCACAGCCCGTCTACAACCTGCCGGGCTCGGGCTCGGGCGCGGCTCGGCTCGCCAAGGGCCAGAGCGCCACGTTCTGGGTCTACTCCCCCGCCGACCGTGAGGCCACCCTCGACGTCGAGACCCTCGGCGGTACCGGCGCCCGGCTCTCCGTCAACGGACACGACGTCCGGCGCCTGGCCAAGGACCGCAGCCGCGTCGCGGTCTCCCTCTCCGGTGGCGTGAACAAGGTGACGGTTACCGGCGGTTCGTCCACCACCCTCGTCGACCGTCTCACGGTCACGCCGAGCGAGGGCGCGCTGAAGGCCCGTACGTACGAGGCACAGGACGCCGTGCTCGCGGGCTCGGCCACACTCACCCCGCTCCCTCTGGCCACCGACGGCACGGCGATCACCGGCGTCGGCGGCGACCCGGGCAACACCAACACGGCCACGTTCACCGTCACCGCGGACCAGGCCGGCCTGTACGCGCTGCGGATCCGCTACTCCAACCCGGAGCAGTCGGAGGCCACCCACTACAACCCGGATCCGCTGGCCCGCCACGCCGACATCACCGTCAACGGCGGGGAGATGCGGCGGGTCGGCTTCCCGCACAGCTTCCACCAGGACAACTTCTGGGAGCTGACCGTCCCGGTCACCCTGAAGAAGGGACAGAACACGATCAGCTTCCGCTCCGAGGAGCTGCCGAACTTCGACGGCACGACGTACGCCTCGGACACCTTCCCCGGAGTGCTGCTCCGCTCCCGGTACGCGCCGCTGATCGACCGGATCGCCGTGGCGCCGTACGCGCGGGAGGTGCGGTGAGCTGAACCGTACCGGCGGCGCCTCGGGGCGCCGCCGGTACCCGGCCGGGGTTCAGCCGGCCGGGACGAGCCGCCAGTCCTGCGAGCCGTCGATGACGGAGTTCTGGAGGGTCAGCGGCGCTCCCGCGGACGCACCCGTCAGATACACGCTGGTGTTCTTGACCGCTTGGAACCTGTAGTAGCCGTCGGCCGTACTGACGAGGTTCCAGCTTCCCGTCGGGCTGTTGTCGACCCACTGGCCGATCCGCTGCCCGACGGTGGCGTTCCCCGTCCAGATGGCCGCCGCGCGGCCGCCCGACTTGTTGAGCAGGGTCGTGCCGCCGTTCGGCTCGGTCACCACGTGCCAGTACTGGGTGTCCTTGTTCGCCGGCGCGCCCGCGTTCTCCAGGTCGACGTCGGGCACGTCCCCGTTGCCGATGTTCGCGTCGTTGGTCTTGTTGCCGGTGCCGATCACCTGCCCGGTCTTCCGGTTCACCAGTTGGTAGTAGGTGCCCTGGGTGCGGCCCAGGTCGACCTCGGCGTAGGCGATCGTCGAGGTGTCCTGGTTGTTGAGGATCGCGATACGGCCGGTCCCGGCGACGTACTGGAGGTCGCGGCTGTAGCCCGCTCGCGAGGTGGTCTGGTATTCCTTCCACACCCCGGTGCTGCTGCCGCTGTCGTTGACCCAGACGTTGCCGCTGCCCGCCGCGTTGTAGACCAGGCGCCCGTCGGGAAGCCTGATGATCACCGGGCTGCCGCCGGTCGCGAGCGGGTGCGAAGCGGTGTCGACCGGCAGGGAGGTGACCGCGCCCGAGGAGCCGGAGCGGAACTTCAGCGGGTCGGTGGCGAGCGCGTACCGGACGTTCGCTCCGCCGCCCCAGTACTCGTACGTCAGCAGCCACTTGCCGTCGGACGTGGGGACGACGTTGGTCATGCCGGGCCGTCCGCCGCCGATCTCCGTCTTGCCGCCGCCCATGTCCTCGCTCAGTCCCGCGACGTCGACGACGGGTGAACTCCAGCTCGCGCTGGAGCCGTTCCAGGTCCGGTGGGCGAGGATCTGTCCGTGCGAATCGGTGGCGGTGGCGTTCGCGGGGTCCGGTATCGGGGCTCCGGTGGTGGGGTCGACGCCGAGGTAGTCGTTCTCGTCGGAGTAGAAGCAGACGAGTTGGCCGCTGTAGACCATCAGGTAGGGCTCCCAGAGGGGGTCCACCTGCTTGTTGGTGTTGGCGGCCGAGATGTTCTGGCCGACCGCGCCCGCGCTGCCACCCTGCCAGCCGCCGGTGGCGATGACGTTGACGACCTTCCAGGTTCTGCCCTCGTCGGTGCTGGAGTACAGGGCGATCGCCAGATCCTTGCGGTCGCCGTCGTTGGAGGGCGTCCAGTTCGGGTCGGCGGCCTTGTGCTCCTTGTAGTAGTAGTCGTCGCCCGACACGACACTCGCCAGCAGCAGGGTGCCGGCCTGCAGGTTTCCGACGGTCTGCGGGAGCGTGTAGAGGTACGCGTTGGTCCAGTTGCTGGTGTACTTCGCGTACTTGGGGTCGGTGGAGAGGTAGGCCGGGGCCTTCACCTCCGACAGCGGTTGCCACGACGTGCCGCGGTCGTCGCTCTTGTAGACCGGCAGGGTCTCTCCGTCGGCGCTTCCCGACTGCGGTACGACGGTCGCCTTCTCGAAGGTCGCGACCAGACGTCCGCTCGGCAGTTGCGCCGACTTGGGGTAGACGGCGCAGTTGCCCCGCCCCTTCAGGCAGGGTTCGCTGCCGAGCTGGTAGAGGATTCCTCCGGTCGGGTTGTACGCGTGCGCGCTGCTCAGGGGGATCGCCGCCAGCGCGGTTGCCGCGGCGAAGGTGCCCAGTGTCTGTCCCAGCCGTCTTCTCTGCATTGCCTCTCCTTTGAGGGTGCCCACGGGGGTGCTCAGCTGTTCGCGGTGACGAGCACGCGCACGTCCCAGGCGCCGAGCTCCAGTTCGGCTCCGGCGGTGACGGGGGCGTCGTTCAGGACGTCGGTCAGGTCCACGGGAGCGACGACACAGACCGGCTCCCAGCTCCAGTTGTGGACGATGTGCACGCGCCGCCCGTCGGACGCGGTGCCGGTCGTCGCGGTGACGGTGACCGGGAGGTCCTGCCAGCCGTGGCCGGCCGAGGGTGCCAGCCACTGCGCCAGTCCTCGGGCCAGGGCGCGGTCCGGGACCGTGCCGACGCAGGTGACGCGGCCCTCGCCGTGCCGACGGGTGGTGATCGCGGGCCAGTTCCCGAAGTGCGGGTGCCGGTAGCCGGCGAGCACCTCGGCGTCGGTGACGGTCAGGGCGTCGGCCCAGTGGGTCGCCGTCGCGCCCTCCGGCAGCTCCAGGGGGCCCACGGAGTGCACGGGGACGCCCCGCGCGAGGTTGCTGAACTCGTCGTACGACACCCCCGCGGCCTCGGTGAGGCGTCCCGGCGCCTTCTCGTGCCGGGCGCGGGCCTCGTGGTCGGCGTATCCGGTGCGCGGGCCGAGGACGAGGTGACCGCCGGCGTGGGCGTAGGCGGCGAGCCGGTCGAGGGTGGCGTCGTCGGCGATGTACAGCGCGGGGACGACCAGTACCGGGTGGCGGCGGGCGGTCTCTTCCGGTGTCGTGTCCTCGTGCAGTTGCCGGGCGTGCACGATCCGTACCTGGCGGCCGGACTCGAAGGCGCCACGGTAGAAGGGGTCGAAGATGCGGTGGTAGGCGGCCGGGTCGGGGTTGCCGTCGGGGGTGGCCAGCGGGGGGTGCTTCTGCATGAGCCACTTGCTGGGCGTCGAGTAGACCATCGTGACGTCGGCGTCCGGCTCGAGTCCGGCGACGAGCGAACCGGCCTTCGCGAACTCGGCGCCCAGGCGGGCGAGTTCGGCGTAGGTGCGGCCCGGCTGTCCGCTGTGCGGGAGGACTCCGCCCCAGTAGGTCTCGGCGCCGAAGCGCAGGGTCTGCCACTGCCAGTACTCGATCATCCGGGCGCCGCGGGCCACGTGCGCCCACGCGGCCTGGCGCCACTGGCCGTCGTAGCCGGGCCGGTTGTCCCAGGCGAAGCCGATGGAGTTCGCGTTGGTCTCGGTGACGAGGAAGGGCTCCTGGCGGGAGGAGAACATCCAGTCGGCGGTCTGGTACATCGACCAGACACCGGTGGTCTTCCAGCGCTGTTCGTGCTCGTCGGGTGTGGGGTCGGGCAGCAGGAGGCCGTCCTGCATGTCGTAGTACGGGTTGCCGGAGGCGATGTCGAGCCGGGCCGCCAGCTCGTCGTCCGCGACGCCCTGGCGGGTGTAGGAGATGCAGGTCGTGACGAACTGCCCGTCCAGCGCGTACTCGCGGACGATGTCCGCCTGCCAGCCGATGAACTCGGTGACCTGCCGGGCCTGGAACTCCCGCCAGGCCACGTCGTACTGGGGCTGTTCGTTGCCGTCCGGGGTCCACAGGTCGGCCCATGTGGACAGGCGGTGCGACCAGTAGACCAGCCCCCACTCGCGGTTGAGGGTCTCGACGTCGCCGTACGTGGCGCGCAGGTGGTCCACGAACCGCTGGAAGACGCCGTGGTTGTGGAAGAGGTGCAGGCCCGGTTCGTTGTCGACCTGCCAGCCGATGACCGCCGGGTGGTCGGCGTACCGGGCGACGATCTTCCGGATGATCCGCTCTGCATGGAAGCGGAACGCGGGGTGGGTGAAGTCCACCTCCTGCCGGGCGCCCCAGCCGATGCGCTCGCCGGTGCGCCGTTCGCCGGTGATCTCCGGGTACTGGCGGGCCAGCCACGGCGGCACGGCGTAGGTCGGGGTACCGAGGATGACGGAGATGCCCCGCTCGTGGGCGCCGTCGAGGACCGGCTGGAGCCAGTCGAGATCGAAGCGGCCGTTCTCGGGCTCCCAGGTCGACCAGACCGACTCGCCCACGCGGATCACGGTGAAGTTCGCCTCGGCCATGAGGTCGAGGTCGGTCTTCAGCCGTTCGTCGGGCCGCAGGCCGGGGTCGTAGTCGGGCGTGTACTCGTGGTAGTACGCGGCGCCGAACAGGACGTGGGCGGGCAGGACCGCCATCGTTGAACCTCCAGGAGAACAGGGGGAGTTACTGCTTGACGCTGCCGGTCGCCAGGCCGCTCTGCCAGTAGCGCTGGAGCACCAGGAAGGCGATGACGAGCGGCACGATCGAGATCAGGGAGCCGGTGACGACGAGCGGGAGCATGTCGCTGCCGGCGCCGGCGCCGCCGTTCTGGGCCTGCGCGGCCCAGGACGAGAGGCCGACCGTGACGGGGTACAGATTCGGGTCGTTGAGCATGATCAGCGGCAGGAAGTAGTTGTTCCAGGTCGCCACGAGCGTGAACAGCAGAACGGTCACCAGGCCGGGGGCCAGCAGTCTCAGGGCGATCCGGAAGAAGATCCGGGCCTCCCCCGCGCCGTCGATGCGGGCGGCCTCCAGGAGGCTGTCCGGGACGGCGTCGGCCGCGTAGACACGCATCAGGTAGAGGCCGAAGGGGTTGACCAGCGAGGGCAGGATGATCGCCCACGGGGTGTTGACCAGGCCGACCTTGGCGAACAGCAGATAGGTCGGGATCGCCAGGGCGGTCGCCGGGACCATGATGGCGCCGAGCACGAGGTTGAAGGCCAACCGGTCGCCGCGGAAGCGGAACTTGGCGAAGCCGTATCCGGCGGCTGCCGCGAGCAGGGCGGCGCCGAGCGCGCTGACGACCGCGTACAGGACGGTGTTGAGCAGCCAGTGCACGAAGACGCCGTCGTCCTGGGTGAAGGTCGCCTTGATGTTCGTCAGCAGCTGCGGGGCGTGCGAGAACCACAGGCCGAAGCTGTCGAACAGGTCCTGGGTGCTCTTGGTCGAGGCGACCAGCAGCCAGCACAGCGGGAGCAGGAAGTAGGCCAGGGCCGCGAGCATGGCGATCGTCAGCGGGGTGCTGCGGCGCCGGGCGGCGGGCCGGTGCCGTACGGGTGCGGCCGGGGCCTTCGCGGCCACCGGTGGCTGCCGCAGAGTGGTCGTCATGCGGACCTCCTGCGGTTCGCGGTCAGGAGTACGACGTAGGAGGCGATGACGATGACCAGGCCCAGGAGGAAGGAGACCGTCGCCGCGTAGTTGAGCTGGTCGCCGGTGAACGCGAGGGAGTAGGCGTAGAGATTGGCGGTGTAGGAGCTGCTGATGACGTCCGGGGCGATGGCCATCAGCAGCTTGGGCTCGTTGAACAGCTGGAAGCTGCCGATCACCGAGAACAGCAGGGTGAGGAGCAACGCCGGGCGCAGCGCGGGCAGTTTGATGGACCGGGCGATCCGCCAGGCGCCCGCCCCGTCCATGGCGGCCGCCTCGTACAGGTCGTGCGGGATGGTCCGCAGGGCCGCGTACAGGATGATCATGTTGTAGCCGACGAACTCCCAGGTCACGATGTTCGACAGGCTGCCCAGCATCCAGCCGCCGCTGAGGAAGTCCGGGGCCGGCAGGTCCAGTCTCCGGCTCAGTTGCGCGAAGGGGCCGAAGTCGGGGCCGTAGAGGTAGCCCCACATCAGGGCGGCGACCACGCTCGGGACGGCGTACGGCACGAAGATGCCGAGCCGGATCACGCGGGCCAGGCGCAGCAGGCCGCTGTCGAGGGCGAGGGCGAACGCCAGGGCCAGCAGCAGCATCAGCGGGACCTGGAGCAGGAAGAACAGGGCCACCCGGCCGACGCCGTGCAGGAGGAGGGGGTCCTTGAGGGCGGTGACGTAGTTGTCGAGACCGACGAAGACGGTGCCGCCGACCAGGCGTTGCTGGAAGAGGCTGAGGTAGGCGGCGTAGCCGAGCGGGGCGAGGAAGAGCAGCAGGAAGAGGATCAGGAAGGGGGCCACGAACAGCGGCCCGGCCCTCCTTGACCGAACGGCGGCCATTTCACGCTCCCTTGAGGGTGAAGCCCTGCTTCTTGGCGTATGTCGTCAGGCGCGACTGCCACTGACCGAGCGCGGCGGTCGTGTCGGACTTGTCGGCGAGGGACTTGCCGACGGTCTCGGTCCAGTCGGTGGCCGCCTGGTCGAGGAAGGGCGGCCACTGGAAGGAGGGCGAGACGGTGTCGCCGATGTCGGCGAAGACCTGGTTGACCTTCTGGCCGCCGTAGAACGCGGGCGCCTCTCCGGTGAAACTCGCGTCGGTGAGCAGGGACTTGGTGGCCGGGAAGAAGAACTGCTTGGTGGCGAACAACTTGGCGCTCGCCGGGTCGCTGTTGAGGAACTGGGCGAACTGGGCCGCCGCTATGGGGTTCTTGGTGGAGCGCATGGCCGCGGTGGTGGAGCCGCCCCAGTTGCCGGAGGCGGGCTTGGCGGCGTCCCACTGCGGCAGCGGGGCCGCGCGCCAGTTGCCCGCGGTGGACTTGGCCGAGCCGGACAGGAAGGCCGGGCCCCAGGCGGCGGTGAGCCAGGTGGCGTACTTGCCCTTGGTGAAGCCGGCGTACCAGGCGTCGACGAAGTCGGGGTCGGTGCTGATGACGCCCTCCTTCGCGAGCCCGCCCCAGTAGGCGGCGAGCTTCTTGGAGACGGCGTCGTCGACGTCGATGGTCAGGGTGCTCTTGCCGGAGGTGGCGTAGGGCTTGGCGCCCGCCTGCCACAACAGGCCGTGCCAGGCGGCGGGTTCGTTGGCCGCGAGGTTGGTGAGGTAGACGTCCGGGTCCGCCTTGTGGAGCTTGCGGGCCGCGTGGGCGAACTCGTCCCAGGTGGTGGGGACCTCGATGCCGTGCTTGTCGAAGATGTCCTTGCGGTAGAGCATCCCCATCGGGCCGGTGTCCTGGGGGATCGCCCAGACCTCGCCGTCGGGGCCGCTGACCTGTCCCCAGGTCCAGTCGACGAACTTGTCCTTGAGGGCCGAGGCGCCGTACGGGCTCAGGTTCAGCAGGCTGTCGGTGATGGTGAAGGTGGGGATGGCCTGGTACTCGATCTGCGCCAGGTCCGGGGCGCCGCTGCCGGCCTTCAGGGCGGTGCGCAGCTTGGTGTAGTGCGTGACGCCCTGACCGGCGTTGACGACCTTGACCTTGATCGCCGGGTACTTCTTCTCGAAGAGGGCGACCTCCTGCTGGATGTCCGGGACCCAGGTCCAGAAGGTCAGCTGGGTCGGCGTCTTCATCGCCTTGTCGATGTCGGCCTGGCCGACCGGCTTCGTGGAGCCGGCGGAACCACCCGAGTCACCGCCACCGCAGGCGGTGAGCGCGGCACCGAGGGACACCGCTCCGGTCGCGGCGAGGAACCGCCGACGGCTCATGGCGGACGTGGGTACGAAGTCTCTGGGCATGGTGAACTCCCGCCGAAAGGGCATAGGGACGGCACGCCTGGCGAGGGCGCGTCGTGAGGGTGGGAAGGAAGGGGTACGGCTCCGGCGTCGCTACCGGGGGTTCGGGCAGGTGACGCGGGGATCGGGACCGGCACGCGCGTGCTGTGTCGCGTGGCGGAGGCCCACGGTCGTGGAAGGCGGTTCGAAGGCGATGAGCACGGCTCGGGCTCATCTCCCGGCCCTCGGGAGGCTGTCTGTCGGACCGGGAAGCGTGGGTCAGTCGGTGGTGGTCGGGGGCGCGTGCGCCGAGTCGCGCGAACCGGAGGCCGGACGCGGCCCGTTCGTCGGCGGGGGTGCCGTGGAGGCACGTACGACGAGTTCGACCGGTGGGTCGGTCGCCGGTGCCGGCTCGGCATCCGGTTTCTCGATGGCCTGCACCAGGAGCCGGAGGCCTTCCTGAGCCACGGCGTCGAAGGGCTGGCGCACGGTGGTCAGCGGTGGGGTGACGTAGGCGGAGACGGGGATGTCGTCGAAGCCGACGACACTGACGTCCTCCGGCACGCGCAGGCCCGCTTCCAGGAGGGCGCGGATCAGGCCGACGGCCATGTCGTCGTTGGCGGCGAACACCGCGGTGACATCCCCGCCGGCGGCGAGTTCGTGGCCCGCCGTGTAGCCGGAGGAGGCCGACCAGTCGCCCTCGATGACGGGTGGCTGCGGCCTGTCCCGTGCCACGAGCGCCGACCGCCAGCCCTGGAGCCGGTCCCGGGCGGCGAACCACCGCTGCGGACCGGCCAGGTGATGGACCGTCGCGTGTCCGAGGTCCAGCAGGTGTTCGGTGGCCGCCCGGGCCAGTGTCTCGGCGCCGACACCCGCCGCCACGGCTCGTGAACCGCCGAAGGCGGCGGGCGCCCCGAGGACCAGGACCGGGACGTCCACACTCAGCGACACCGAGCCCTCGTCGATCGGTTCGGACACGACGATGCCGTCCACGCCCTGTTCGAGGAGTGACTCCACGGCCCCGGCGACGCCCGCCGGATCGCCCTCCAGTGTGTTGACGACCCGGAGTGCGTAGCCCGCGTCCCGCGCGGCCCGCTCGACGCCGATGAGCAGCGAGGCGGGACCGTACAGGGCGGTGCCGAGGGCGACCACGCCGATCGAACGGGTGCGTCCCGAGGCCAGGGCCCGGGCGGCGCCGTTCAGCCGGTAACCGAGTTCCTCCGCGGCCTGGAGCACCCGCTCACGTACATCGGCGGACACATACCGCTCGCCGTTGAAGACCCGGGAGACCGTCTTCTGCGAGACACCGGCCAGCCGGGCCACATCCACGGCGCGCGGCGCGCCGGGGCTGCTGCCCTGTCCTCCCACTGGCGTCATTGCTGTCTCCCGAAGTCCGGCGGCTCAGATCCTAGCCAGAGCGGTCGGTCGAGGGCTTGTCCGCCCTCTATGACTGCGCTGTCATGACTGCGCAGTCATATCTACGCAGTCGGCTGGGACGTGTCAAGGGTTCGCGCAGGATCGAGGAGGCGGCGGGGCGGTACGGCGACGAGGGGGACGGTCTTGCGGACGGAGTCCCGGTCGCGTGTCGGCGACGAGGTGGTCCGTCAACTCACCTGCGATGACACGTGGTTGGGTGACTGGGGACTCCGGGCCGTCGAGGTCGCCGTCGTGGTGGAGACGGTCCGGGCGGCGGGCAGCCACTTCGCGCTTCTCCCGGCGGACCTCGCCGCGAGGGCGACCGGGGCGGGGCACGCCGGACGCCCGGACGGGGTCGTCGTCCAGGCGTCCGGCGGCAGTGACGTCACCGCCGTCGGCACCAGCTCTGCGCCACTGAGGCGCCGCTACCCCTGGTGGCCGTCGGAGCGGCGGCGGTGCAGGGTGAACGTCTCGAAGACCGACAGCTCGCCGCCCGGCTTGTTCACGTTGTAGTAGGTCACGTGCATGCGGGTGGTGTCGCCCGCGTGCCGGCCGGGGTCGACGGTGAAGGCGGCGAAGCCGTAGGGGTGCTCGATGTCCCGGACCCCTGTCCAGATCGCCTGCTCCTTGGTGTACGTGGGCGTCCGCTTGCCGTTGGCGCCGGCCGTCGCCGACACCGAGGTGATCACCTTCGCCGTGCCGTCCTTGAAGAAGTTCTGGTTGGTGGTCCCCGAGACACCTCCGCCGCCGAGGATCATGTGCACGGTGCCCAGGCCGGTGTCGATGGAGTCCGTGGCCGCGGACACCGGGTTCGGGGTGAGCGTCTCGCTGCCGGTGACGACTCCGCGGACGGCCAGTGAGCGCTCGTAGTTGTGCTCGTGGCCGCACAGGACCAGGTCCACGCCGTACCTGTCGAACAGCGGGCCGTACTTCTGGCGCAGCCCCAGGTCGGCGCCGTTGGCGTCGGAGGAGCTGATCATGACCTGGTGCATCGCCACGACCACCCAGTCGATGTCGCGGGAGGACCGCGCCGCCTTCAGTTCCTTTTCCAGGAAGGCGAGTTGGCGGCCTGCGGAGTAGCCGCTGATGTAGAGGTCGCCGCCGTCCTGGAGGCAGTTGTCGTCATTCTGGAGGACGATCACTCGGACCGAGCCGACCGTGAACGCGTACCACAGGCCCGCGAGTTCGGCGTCCGTCTCGGTGGAGGGAAGGTCGAAGTAGGTCTGGTAGGCGCCGAGTCCGAGCGGGCCGTTGGCCTTCTCGATCTCGTGGTTGCCGGCCGCCGGCATCCAGGGGCGGAAGCGCGCCGAACGGGTGTTGTTGGTGAAGAAGTTGTTCCAGGTGCGCACGCGGTCGACGTCGAGGTTGGCATAGCACAGGTCGCCGTTGAGGAGGTGGAAGAGCGGGGCGACCTGCTCCACGCCGGTGACGATGTCCTTGGTCGCGGGGGTGGAGTTCGCGTCCAGGGCCGGGGTGCCGTTGGCCGCCCAGGTCACCTGGGGTGCGGACTGGTCGCCGAAGCTGGTGAAGGTGAACGGCCGTCGTCCGCGCGGCGCGGTGCGGAACGTACCGCTGTCGGGCGTGGCCCCCTCGTGCGTGGCGAGGTAGATGTACTCGGTGCCCGGCCTGAGCCGCTCCAGCCGGGCGTGGTGGACGTACACGGTGCGGCTGGACGTGCCGTCGACGTAGGTGACGGTCCGGGCCTTCGCGCTGGAGCCGAAGCCGTGCTCCAGGGTGCCGTAGCGCACCAGCGGCCCGGTCACCGGCCGGTCGGTGATCCACGAGACCGTCATCTGGGTGCGCGGGTCCGCGCCGAAGGTCAGGTGCAGTCCCTGGACCGGGGGTGCGCCGGACGAGTCCGCGGTGAGATGAAGCGCCGGGGCGGCCTGGGCCGTTCCCGCCCCGAGCAACGGGGTGACGGCGGCGCCCGCCCCCGCCGTACCGAACAGGCCCAGCGCGTGGCGCCGGCTGACCCCCTCGGAAGCCTGCGTCGACCCGTCCGACGTACCCGGACCTGGCTGTGCGGTCATGATGCCCTCCCTGGCTGACGACGACCGCACCCTGGCGTGCCTCGGCGGCACATGAGTGAACTCCGCGTTGCCAGATGGCCATCGAGCCGGAAGGGGCGGCCCGCGAGGGCAAATCTTGCCGCTGCCTTTGCCGGGGGCGGGCCGTCCGTTGACACCCACCGGATCGTGGGCCGCTTCCGCGGCGAACACTTGACCGGGAGCCGCATCAGCCGGGACCATGTTGCGTATCAGTCACACTGTTGCGTAATGCGCAGCCCTCGGGAGGACTCCGTGTCTCTTCGACCGCAACCCGACCGCGAGTTCGTCCTCACCCTGTCCTGCCCGGACCGCTCCGGTCTGGTCCACGCCGTCACCGGCTTCCTGGTCCGGCACTCCGGGAACATCCAGGAGAGCCAGCAGTTCGACGACCGGCTCCAGGACCGCTTCTTCATGCGCGTCCACTTCGACGTCTCGGACCCGAGCACCACCCTGGAGAAGCTGCGGACCGGCTTCGCGCCGGTCGGCGAGGCGTACCGGATCACCTGGCAGCTGCGGAACGCCTCCACCCCCACCCGCACCCTGATCATGGTGTCGAAGTTCGGCCACTGCCTGAACGACCTGCTCTTCCGGCAGCGCACCGGCGCGCTCGGCATCGAGGTGCCGGCCGTCGTCTCCAACCACCGGGACTTCGCACCGCTCGCCGAGAGCTACGGCATCCCCTTCCACCATGTGCCGGTGACCCCGGAGACGAAGGCGGACGCGGAGGCGCGGCTGCTCGACCTGGTCGACCGCCTGGACATCGACCTCGTCGTCCTCGCCCGCTACATGCAGATCCTCTCGAACGACCTGTGCAAACAGCTCGAAGGCCGGGCGATCAACATCCACCACTCGTTCCTGCCGAGCTTCAAGGGCGCGAGGCCCTACGTCCAGGCGCACGAGCGGGGCGTGAAGCTCGTCGGGGCCACGGCCCACTACGTCACCCCGGACCTCGACGAGGGGCCCATCATCGAGCAGGACGTGATCCGCGTGAACCACGCCCAGAGCGCCGAGAGTCTGGTCACCCTGGGGCGGGACGTGGAGGCGCAGGTCCTGGCCCGGGCCGTGGAGTGGCACAGCCAGAGCCGCGTCATGATCAACGGTCATCGCACGGTGGTCTTCCGCTGACCGGTATTGACCTGGTCGCATAAGGTTCCGCCATGAGCAACAACGGCACCGAGTCCGGGGGCACGTCCGGCGGCGGGGTGCAGTCCGTCGACCGGGCTGTCACCGTGCTGGAGATCCTCGCCCAGCGCGGCGAGGCAGGCGTCAGTGAAGTGGCCGAGGCGATCGACGTCCACAAGTCCACCGCGTTCCGTCTGCTCGGCGCGCTGGAGGCGCACGGGATGGTCGAGCAGGAGGGCGAGCGCGGGAAGTACCGCCTCGGCTTCGGCATCGTACGGCTGGCCGGGGCGGTCACCGGGCGCATCGACGTCACCCGGTACGGCCGCGGGATCTGCGAGCGCCTCGCCGACAAACTGGGCGAGACGATGAACATCGCGGTCCTGGAGTCCCACCATGTGATCAACCTGGACCAGGTGCGCGGCCGGTCCGCCATCACCGCGCAGAACTGGGTCGGCCGGCTGACGCCGATGCACTGCACGTCGAGCGGCAAGGTCCTGCTCGCCGATCTCACCGAGAAGCGCCGGGACGAACTGGTCGCCACGGCCGGGCTCGAACGGATGACGGCGCGCACGCTGACCTCCCGGCAGAAGCTGGAGGCGGAGCTGGTGCGAGTGCGCGAGCAGGGTTACGCCATGACGGTGGAGGAGTACGAGGAGGGCCTCAACGCCATGGCGGCGCCGGTGCGTTCGGCCGACGGCAAGGTCGTCGCCGCCCTCACCGCCTCGGGTCCCGCCTTCCGTCTCACCGAGGAGCGGATGCACGAGCTGGCACCGGTGCTGGTCGAGGGCGCCGACGAACTCAGCCGTCGGCTCGGCCACGTGGGCTGAGGGGCGCCGCCCTAGGGCGGCGCCCCTGCTAGCCCCGGAGCCGGGACATCGTCGGGTCGAACAGCGGTTCCTCGGCCACGACCGCCTCCACCCGCTGGTCGAAGTAACCGATGTGCAGCGCACGTCCGGTCACCGCGAGCTCCGCCGGCAGCCAGGCGTACGCGATGCCCTTGCCGATCGTGTGGCCGAAGGCCGCGCTGGTGACGTAGCCGACCGCGCGCCGCCCGTCGTACACCGGCTCCTTGCCCATCACTACGGCCCGCGGGTCCTCGATGGTCAGGCAGGTCAGCTTCCGGCGCACGTCGGCCTTGCGCCGCTCCAGTGCCGCCTTCCCGACGAAGTCCTCCTTGTCGGCCTTGACGGCGAAGGCGACCCCGGCCTCGTAGGGGTCGTGCTCGTAGGTCATGTCGGTGCCGAAGGAGCGGTATCCCTTCTCCAGGCGGAGGCTGTTGAAGGCGCCCCGCCCGGCGGCGATCCCGCCCAGCGGCCTGGCGGCCCGCCACAGCGTGTCCCACAGCTTCTGGCCGAGGTCGGCGGTGGTGTACAGCTCCCAGCCGAGCTCGCCGACGTACGACAGGCGCATGGCCGTCACCGGGACGGAACCGATGTGCGCGCGCTTGGCGCGGAAGTACTTCAGGCCCGTCGCCGAGAAGTCCTCGTCGGTGAGCGGCTGGAGGACGTCCCGGGCCAGCGGCCCCCACAGGCCGATGCAGCAGGTGCCCGGGGTGATGTCGCGGACCTGGACCGTGCCGTCGGCGGGGAGGTGGCGGGTGAACCAGTCGAGGTCGAGGTTGCCGTTGGCGCCGACCTGGAAGACGTCGGGGGCCAGCCGGGCGACGGTGATGTCACTGCGGATACCGCCGTCGTGGTCCAGGAGCAGGGTGTACGTCACCGAGCCGACGGACTTGGCGACCTTGCCGGTGCACAGCCGCTCCAGGAAGTCGGCCGCTCCCCGCCCGCTCACCTCCAGGCGCTTGAGGGCCGTCATGTCGTACATCGCGACGGTCTCGCGGGTGACCTGGGCCTCGGCACCCACGATCGGCGACCAGTACCGGGCGGCCCAGTCGTTGGGGGTGACGATGGAACGGCCTTCCACCAGGTGCGCGTTGGCCTCGTACCAGTGCGGTCGCTCCCAGCCGTTCGCCTCCAGGAAGAAGGCGCCGAGCTCCTGTTGGCGGGCGTGGAAGGGGGTGGTGCGGATCGGGCGCGGGTCGCCGGAGGGCTGCAGCGGGTGCAGGATGTCGTAGACCTCGACGAAGTTCTGGCAGTCGCGGGCGAGGACGTACTCCGGGGAGAGCTGGTGCGGCTCGAAGCGGTTGACGTCGCACTCGTGGAGGTCGAAGGAGGAGCAGTGGCCGTCGACCAGCCACTCGGCGACGGCCCGGCCGACACCGGCGGAGTGGGTGACCCAGACCGCCTCGGCGACCCAGAAGCCCTTGACGTCCGGGGACTCGCCGAGGAGGGGCAGGCCGTCGGTGGTGAAGGAGAACAGGCCGTTGATGCCCTCCTCGACCTTGGCCTCGCGGGTGGCGGGGAGCAGTGACTGCGTCTCGGTCCAGGCGTCCGCGAAGTCGTCCTCGGTGAACTTCAGGACCGAGGGCATCTCGTCCGCCTCGTCGACGGAGAGGATCTCGTCGGCGGTGATGGGCATGGGGCGGTGGCCGTAGTAGCCGATGCCGAGGGTGTCGTGACGGTCGCGGTAGTAGAGGTCGGCGTCCTGGTGGCGCAGGATCGGGCGCACCGCCTCCTCGGTCTGGCCCGCGAGCGCGGGGACCGGGCCGGTCCAGGCGAGCTGGTGGCCGAGCGGGGTGAGCGGGAGGTTCATGCCGACCATGCGGGCGATCCTGGGGCCCCAGATGCCGGCGCAGCACACGACGATGTCGGCTGTCAGATCACCCTGGTCGGTGCGGACGCCCGTGACCTCGCCGTCGGCCTGGAGCACGTCCAGGACCTCGTGGCGGGCCAGGAAGGTCACTCCGCGCTCGGTGGCCCGGCGGATCTGCGCCTCGACGGCGAGGACGGCCTTGGCGAGGCCGTCGGTGGGGATGTGGAGGCCGGCGAGGACCCGGTCGCGGTTGACCAGGGGGTGCTTGTCGACGCACTCGTCGGCGGTGAGGATCCGCGACTCGACGCCCCAGGCGGTGAGCCAGCCGTGCCGCCGGTGGAGCTCGGTGACGCGCTCCGGGGTGGTCGCCACCTCCAGGCCGCCGACCTGGAGGAAGCAGGGCTGCCCGTCGACGTCGAGGGAGCAGAACTTCTCGACGGTGTAGCGGGCCAGCTCGGTCATGGTCTTGGAGGAGTTGGCCTGGAAGACGAGGCCAGGGGCGTGCGAGGACGACCCTCCGGTGGCCGGGAGCGGGCCCTGGTCGACCACGGTCACCTCGGTCCAGCCTCGCGCGGAGATCTCGTCGGCGAGTGCCGCGCCGACGACGCCCGCTCCGATGATGACCACTCGGGGTCCCGCCATCGCCGCACCTCCGGTTAAGTTGCTTTGTACGCAACACGATTCAGGCTGCGCAACTCAATGTGCCTGTCGTGCGAGTGGGTGTCAAGAGGTCCCGTGACGCCGGGGAACGGCGCCGGAACGGCCCGGAAAACGGGAACGCCCGGTGGGCGCCGCGCTCTCTCGCGCGCCGCCCACCGGGCCTTCGTGACAGGGTTTCCCGACCGGCCTACTTGATCCAGGCGTCGACCTTGTCCCGGTTGGCGTCGACCCACTTCTTGGCCGCCGCGTCCGGTGTCATCTTGTCCACGGCGATGTACTTGGCCACGGTGTTCTGGTCGTCGTTGGTCCAGTTGAACTTCTTCACCAGGTCGTAGGCCGGGCTGCCCGACTTGCTGAACTTCGCGCTCACGATCTTGTCGAGGTCGTAGACGGGGTAGTCGCACGCGACCTTGGCCGGATCGGCGTCGCAGCCCGTCTTGTACGCGGGCAGGTCGACCTTGACCAGCGGCACCTCGGACAGGAACCACTGCGGCTCGTAGAAGTAGCCGATCACCCACTGCTTGTTCTTCTCGGCGTTGCGGTACGCCTGGATCAGCGCGGTCTCGCTGCCCGCGTACACCACCTTGAAGTCCAGCTTGAGGTTCTTCACCAGCGCCTCGTCGTTGGTGACGTACGAGGGGTCGCCGTCCAGGAGCTGGCCCTTGCCGCCGGACTCCGAGGTCTTGAACTTCGCGGCGTACTTGTTGAGGTTCTTCCAGTCCTTGATGTCCGGGTGGGCCTTGGCCAGCCACGGCGGCACGTACCAGCCGATGATGCCCTTGTTGCCGGTCGAGCCGGACTCCACGGCGGTCTTCTGCTGGGTGATGTACTTCTTCTTCAGGTCGTCGTGGCCCCAGTTCTCCAGGACGGCGTCGACCTCGCCGGTCCCGAAGCCCTGCCAGGCGATCTCCTCCTTGAGGTCCTTCTTGGTGACCTTGCACTTCAGATCGTGCTCGGCGACGTACGCGACGACCGCCGCGTCCGCCTCGTAGCCCACCCACGGGTTGACCGCGAGGTTGAAGGTGCCGCACTTGCCGGAGCTGCCCGAGCCGCCGGCCTCCGAGGAGTCACCGACCTTCGCGCCGCCGCAGGCCGTGAGGGTGAGGCCGAGGACGGCCAGGCCGGCCGCGCCGGCTCGCCAGTGTCTTGCCATCGTGTTGTGCTCCTCAGTTACTGGTGCGGCGAGCCGCTGCTTGAGTGATCCGGTCGAACATGACGCCGAGCAGGACGATGGCGACTCCGGCCGCCAGGCCCTTGCCGTACAGCTGTCCCTGCGAGAAGCCGGCCACCACGTCGTAGCCGAGGGCCCCGGCGCCGACCAGGCCGCCCACGACGACCATGGACAGCACATAGATCAGGCCCTGGTTGGTCGCGAGTGTCAGGGCGCTGCGGGCCATGGGCAGCTGGACCTTGGTGATGATCTGCCAGGTGTTGCACCCGGTGGAGGTGGCCGCCTCGACGGTGGTCGCGGGCACGGTCCGCACGCCGTCGGCGATGATCTTGATGGCCACCGGGGCCGCGTAGACGATCGCCGCGACGATCGCCGTGAACCGGGTCGCGCCGAACAGGGCGAGGAACGGCACGAGATAGACGAACGGCGGCATGACCTGCGCGGCGTCGAGGGTGGGCCGCACCAGCCGGTCCACCAGCGCGCTGCGCCCCATCCACACCCCGAAGACCATGCCGAGCAGCATGACCAGCACGGTCGCCACCATGGTCGAGGCCAGCGTGGTCATGCTGTCCGACCACAGGCCGGTGGCGACCAGGAGTCCCACGCACACGGCGGTGGTGATCCCGGCACGCCACCCGCCCAGCACCACGGCGAGCCCGATCAGGGCTGCGCCGACGAGCCACCACGGGGAGTCGGTCAGCAGCGTCTGGAACGGGTTGAGCAGCGCGTTGGTGAGGGCGTCACGGAAACCGTTGGTCAGCCCCGACAGGTTGTCCTGCGCCCAGGTGGTCACGTCATCGGCGGCCTTGGCGATGTTGCTGCCGGTGCTGCCCTGGCCGGGGAACTCGGCCGCCCACACGTACGTGTGCGAGAGATACACGAGTACGGCCGTCACCGCTCCCCCGGCGGCCAGCAGGTGCCGCCGCCACTTGAGCAGCGGGTTGCCGGACCGCCGGGCGGCCTCCGCGCGCCCGCTCGCCGCGGTGGTGACCCGGTCCAGGACGATGGCCATGACGACGATGGCGAGGCCCGCGTTGAAGGCCGTACCGACGTCGAGGGACTGGAGGGCCTGCACGACGGTCTTGCCGAGCCCGGGGGCGTCGATGAGAGCCGCGATGGTCACCATGGCCAGGGCGGCCATGATGGTCTGGTTGATGCCCATCACCACGGTCCGCTTGGACATCGGCAGCAGGACCTTCAGCAACGACTGTCTGCGGGTGGCACCCATGGAGGCGGCGGCCTCGACCGTCGTCGCGGGCACGGAACGGATGGCGTGCGCGGAGATGCGCATCGCCGGCGGTGCCGCGTAGATGACGGTGGTGATGGTGGCGGAGGCCCCGCCGATCAGGAAGAACAGGGTCAGCGGCGCCAGGTAGACGAAGGTGGGCATCGTCTGCATGAAGTCCAGGAACGGAGTGACGATCCGGTTGACCCGTGGGGACAGGCCCGCCCACACGCCCAGCGGGAGGGCGAACAGCAGCGCCACCAGGACCGCGGAGAGGGTCAGGGACAGGGTGTCCATGCTCTCCTGCCACAGCCCTTGGAGCCCGAGGAAGGTGAAGCCGGCCACGGCCAGCAGCGCGACCCGCCAGTTGGCCACCGCCCAGGAGACATAGCCGGCGAGGCCGACTACTCCGAGCCAGCCGATCTGCGGGAGCGGGCGGTCGCCGGAAGGCTGGGAGATGAGGTCCTGCACGAAGGTCACCAGGTTGTCGATGACCAGCCGGATCTCGTTGAAGCCGTACAGGAAGAGCGGGTTGGAGTTGCGGTTGGCGCCGATGGAGTCGTTGACGTCGTTGAGCCAGCGGTGCAGATCGGTGAGATCGGCCGCGGCCAGCGACAGGGTCTGCTTTCCGCGCAGTACGGCGAAGAGGACGAGCCAGACGACCAGGATCGCGGCGACCACCACGGACCGGCTGATCCTGCGTACGGGGGCGACGGGCGGAGGCGGTGCGGCCTGCCGCGTCTCCCCCGTGGCCTCGGGTTTCTCCATGGCGACGGTCATCACGCGTCGCCTTCCTGCCCGGCGACCACCGCGAGGATCTCCTCGTCGCCGACGATGCCGATCAACTTGCCGTTCTCGACGACCTTGACGGGCTTGTCGGCGGCGAGCACCGCGCGGGTGGCCTCCTTCACCACGACGTCGGGACCCAACTCGGGTCCGTCCAGGGGGTCTTGGGGGGTCGCCGGACGCATGATCCAGCGCAGGGTCAGCACATCGCCGCGCGGCACGTCCTTGACGAAGTCGCGTACGTAGTCGTCGGCGGGGGCGCCGACGAGTTCGTCGCCGGTGCCGCACTGGACCGTCTTGCCGTCCCGCATGATGAGGATCCGGTCGCCGAGCTTCAGCGCCTCGGAGAGGTCGTGGGTGATGAACACCATGGTCTTGCCGACCTCGTGGTGCAGCCGGATGACCTCGTTCTGCATGTCACGGCGGATCAGCGGGTCGAGCGCCGAGAAGGGCTCGTCAAAGAGGAGGACGTCCGGATCGCCCGCCAACGCCCTTGCCAGGCCCACGCGTTGCTGCATACCGCCGGAGAGCTGGTCGGGGTAGGAGTTCTCGTACCCGGACAGACCCACGAGTTCGACGACCTCCAGCGCACGCCTCATGCGCTCGGCCCGGCCCATGCCGCGGATCTCAAGGCCGAACGCCACGTTGTCGACGACGCGGCGGTGGGGCAGCAGACCGAAGTGCTGGAAGACCATGGAGAACTTGCTGCGCCGCAGTTCGCGCAGCCGCCGTTCGTCGGCGTCCCGGATGTCCTCGCCCTCGAAGACGATCTCACCGGCGGTGGGTTCTATCAGCCGGGTCAGACAGCGCACCAGGGTGGACTTGCCGGAGCCGGACAGCCCCATGACGACGAAGACCTCGCCGGGCGCGACGTCGAAGCTCACGTCGCGCACGGCGGCGGTACAGCCGGTGCGGTCCATGAGTTCGCGGCGGGTGAGCCCGCGCAGCTCCTCGGAGTCCGGTACCTGGTCCGCCTTCGGCCCGAACACCTTCCACAGCCCGCGTACGGATATGACGGGCGTGGGGGCCGCGTCCTCGGGGGTGCCGCGGCGCGGCGGCACCTCGGTCTGGGTTG
The DNA here is from genome assembly GCF_040607335.1 of Streptomyces sp. NPDC005303. NCBI lineage: Bacteria > Bacillati > Actinomycetota > Actinomycetes > Kitasatosporales > Streptomycetaceae > Streptomyces > Streptomyces sp. NPDC005303. The sequence continues at coordinate 146,322 of NZ_JBEXGM010000009.1, forward strand.
GGGTCATGGTCGACCTCTTCTCGGCGTTCAGCCGCGGAACCAGTGCTGCGGCCGGGGTTGGATGTTCTGCCAGATGTGCTTGGGCTCGCGGTACTCGTCGAGGCCGGTCGGTCCCAGTTCCCGGCCCACTCCGGAATGCCCGAAGCCACCCCACTCGGCCTGCGGCACATAGGGGTGGTAGTCGTTGATCCACACCGTGCCGTGCCGCAGCCGGCGGGCGACCCGCTGGGCCTTCCCTGCGTCCTGCGTCCAGACCGCCCCGGCGAGGCCGTACTCGGTGTCGTTGGCGATGCGTACGGCGTCGTCCTCGTCGGTGAAGCGCTCGACGGTGAGGACGGGCCCGAAGGACTCCTCGTGCACCACCCGCATGTCCTGCCGGCACTCGTCGAGCACGGTGGGCGGGTAGTAGTGGCCGTCGGCGAGGGCCGGGTCGGCGGGCCGTTCGCCGCCGCAGCGCAGGACGGCGCCCTCGGCGACCCCCGCGGCGACGTAGGCCTCGACCTTCTCCAGGTGCTGCGCGGAGATCAGCGCCCCGGTCTCGGCGTCGGGGTCGAAGGGCCCGCCCAGGCGGATCCGCCGGGCTCGGCGGACCACCTCGTCGACGAAGCGGTCGTGCAGGGAGTCCTCGACGATCAGCCGGGCACCGGCCGAGCAGACCTGCCCGGAGTGCAGGAAGACGGCCGTGAGCGCGAAGTCCACGGCCGTCTCGAAGTCGGCGTCGGCGAAGACGACGTTGGGGTTCTTGCCGCCGAGTTCCAGCGCGACCTTCTTCACGGTCGCGGCGGCGGTGGCCATGATCCGTTTGCCGGTCTCCACGCCCCCGGTGAAGGAGACCATGTCGACGCGCGGGTCCTCGGTGAGCGGCGCGCCCACTTCGGGTCCGGTGCCGAGGACGAGGTTGGCGGCACCGGCGGGCAGTCCGGCCTCCTCCAGCGCCCGCATGAGCAGGACCGAGGTGGAGGGAGTGAGCTCGCTGGGCTTGAGGACGATCGTGTTGCCGGCGAGAAGGGCCGGGGCGACCTTCCAACTCGCTTGCAGAAGTGGGTAGTTCCAGGGTGTGATCAGTCCGCAGACCCCGATCGGCTCGTAGACCACGCGACTGACGGCGTCGTCCCGGCCGGTGTCGATCACACGGCCTGCGTCGGTGCCGCCGAGTCCGCCGTAGTAGCGAAGACAGGAGACGACGTCGGCGATGTCGTACTCGCTCTCCACCAGCCGCTTGCCGGTGTCCAGCGACTCGGCGCGGGCGAACTCCTTGGCGTCGCGCTCGATCAGGTCGGCGGTGCGCAGCAGCAGGGCGCCGCGGTCACGCTCGGGGGTGTGCGGCCAGGGCCCCGTGTCGAAGGCCCGGCGGGCGGCGGCGACGGCCGCTTCGGTGTCGGCGCGGGTGCCTTCCGCCACGGTCGCGGAAAGCGTGCCGTCGGCGGGGCAGCGGATCTCCCGGCGCCCCCCGGCCACCGGCTCCCGCCATTCACCGTCCACGTACAGGTCTGCCACGTCGGGAGCCCTTCGAGCGATTTCGTTGCGCATGACGCATCGTATTGCTTGTGGTGGAACACTCTGGAGACTGCGGCACCCCACGTCAAGGGGTTGGTGGATGACGGTTTGGGCACGCGGGCGCCTTGTGCGCAGCGCGGGCCCGGCCGGTTTCCGGTACAAGCGGCCCCGCGAAAAATCCGTGTTACCCGGCCTGCGTACGGGCGTCCCGGTGCCGGTAGTACACGGCCTCGGAAGGGGCGAGCGGCTGCTTGTCGAGGATGAGGTCGGCCGCCTTCTCCGCGATCATCATCACCGGCGCATAGATGTTGCCGTTGGTGACGTAGGGCATCACGGAGGCGTCGACGACCCGCAGTCCCTCGACCCCGTGCACACGCATGCTGGCGGGGTCCACGACGGCCATCTCGTCGGTGCCCATCTTGCAGGTGCAGGAGGGGTGCAGGGCGGTCTCGCCGTCCTTGGCGACCCAGTCGAGGATCTCCTCGTCGGTCGCGACGGACGGGCCGGGCGAGATCTCCCCGCCGTTGTAGGGGGCCAGAGCGGGCTGGTTGAGCAGTGCGCGGGCGACCCGGATCGCCTCGACCCACTCGCGGCGGTCCTGTTCGGTGGACAGGTAGTTGAAGCGCAGCGCCGGGTGCTCGCTCGGATCACTGCTCTTGATCTTCACGGAGCCGAGGGCGTCGGAGTACATGGGTCCCACGTGCACCTGATAGCCGTGGCCACCGGCGGGCACCGAGCCGTCGTAGCGGACCGCGATCGGCAGGAAGTGGAACATCAGGTTGGGGTAGTCGACCTCGTCGTTGCTGCGGGCGAACCCGCCGGCCTCGAAATGGTTGGTCGCCGCGGGGCCCTTGCGGAAGAGCCACTGCAGGCCGATGAAGGGGGCACGCCATTTCGCCAGGTACGGCTGCATGGAGACGGGCTGCTTGCAGGCGTACTGGATGTACACCTCCAGGTGGTCCTGGAGGTTCTCGCCGACGCCCGGCAGGTCGTGGACGACGTCGATGCCGAGGGCGCGCAGCTCCTCGGCGTTGCCGACGCCGGACAGCTGGAGCAGCTGCGGGGAGTTGATCGCGCCGCCGCAGAGGATGACCTCCTTGGCGCGGACCTGCTGGAGCGCGCCCTTGCCGCGCCGGTACTCGACGCCGACGGCCCGTTTGCCCTCGAACAGGACGCGGGTGACGAGGGCGCGGGTGGTGACCGTGAGGTTGGGACGCTTCCTGACGGGCTTCAGGTAGGCCTTGGAAGCGGAGAGCCTGCGACCGCGGTGGACGTTGCGGTCGAACTTGGCGAAGCCCTCCTGCCGGTAGCCGTTGACGTCGTCCGTGGGCGCGTACCCGGCCTCCTCGGTGGCCTTCTGGAAGGCGGTGAAGAGCGGGTTGGTGGCCGGGCCGCGCTCCAGGACGAGCGGGCCGTCATGGCCGCGGAACTCGTCGTCCGGGTCGGCCGCGAGGCAGTTCTCCATGCGCTTGAAGTACGGCAGACAGTGCGCGTAGTCCCAGGTCTCCATGCCTGGATCGGCGGCCCAGCGCTCGTAGTCCATGGGGTTGCCGCGCTGGAAGATCATGCCGTTGATGCTGCTGGAGCCGCCCAGCACCTTGCCGCGGGCGTGGTAGACGCGCCGACCGCCCATGTGCGGTTCGGGCTCGGACTCGTACTTCCAGTCGTAGAAGCGGCTGCCGATGGGATAGGTCAGCGCCGCGGGCATGTGGATGAAGACGTCCCACGGGTAGTCGGGCCGGCCGGCCTCCAGGACCAGCACCCGGTTGCCCGGGTCGGCGGAGAGCCGGTTGGCCAGTGCGCTGCCGGCCGATCCACCACCGACGATGACGAAGTCGTACTGCTGAGGAGCCATGATGCCTCGTCTCGCTCGCGCCGTAGATATGCGCGGCATGCTAGTACGAGTAGCGTGATACGCACCAGGTTGCGAAGCGCGCAACTTACACGACATATGCACGGGGTCCGCGAAACAGACTCACGCCGTTGTTGTTTACCCCCCGTATAGTTGCGTTGTGAGCAACTACAACCCGGATAACGAAACGACAGGGTCGTCGAGCGGCGGAGTGCAGTCCGTCGACCGGGCCATTCACGTCATGGAGATCCTGGCCCAGCGCGGCGAGGCCGGGGTCAGTGAGGTGGCCGCCGAGATCGACGTTCACAAGTCCACGGCGTTCCGGCTCCTCGGCGCCTTGGAAGCGCGCGGTCTGGTGGAACAGGCGGGTGAGCGCGGGAAGTACCGGCTCGGATTCGGCATCGTGCGCCTGGCCGGCGCGGTCACCGGACGCATCGACATCACCCAGCAGAGCCGCCCGGTCTGCGAGGACCTCGCCGAGGAGATCGGCGAGACCGTGAACCTCGCCGTGATGCAGGAGCGCTACGCGGTCAACCTCTACCAGGTGCGCGGCCCGGGTGCCGTCACCGCGCAGAACTGGGTCGGCCAGCTGACCCCGCTGCACGCCACGTCGAGCGGCAAGATCCTGCTGGCCCACCTGCCCGCCCAGGAGCGCGCCGCGCTGCTGACGGAAACCGGCCTGAAGAAGGTCACCCCGCGCACCATCACCGCGAAGACGAAGCTCGAGAAGAACCTCGCCGAGGCCCGGGAACGGGGTTACGCCTGGGCCCTGGAGGAGCTGGAGCTCGGCCTGCACGCCATGGCCGCGCCGGTCCGCGACCGGGACGGCGAGGTCATCGCGGCCCTCAGCGCCTCAGGGCCCGCGTACCGGCTCTCCGAGGAGCGCCTGCACGAACTCGCCCCGGTCCTGGTCAAGGGCGCCGAGGAGATCAGTCACCGGATGGGTTACCTGGGCTGAGCGCCCAGCCGGGCCTGGACCCAGTCGTGGAACTCGCCGATGTGGTGCTCGCTGGGGACCAGCACACCGCCCTTGGCGTACAGCCGTGAGCTCATGCCGGGCTGGGTGCGCTCGCAGGCGTCGAAGTCCTGCCGGTTGACCCGGTCGAACAGCTCCACCGAGCGGCTGACGTCCTTCCCGCTCTGCACGACGTGCGGCAGGTACAGCCAGTCGCACTCCACGACGGTGCGGTCCGCGGCGACCGGGTACATCCGGTGGAAGATCACATGGTCGGGCACGAGGTTGATGAACACCTGCGGCCGCACGGTGATCGCGTAGTACCGGCGGTCCTGGTCCGCGGAGACCCCCGGGATCCGGTCCAGCCCCTCCGAGCCGTCGACCGTGAAGCCCCTGACGTCCTCGCCGAACTCCGCGCCGTGCCCGACGTAGTACTGGGCCGCGTATCCGTCGGCGAACTCCGGGAGCACCTCGGTGAGTTCGGGATGGATCGTCGCGCAGTGGTAGCACTCCATGAAGTTCTCGACGATCAGCTTCCAGTTGGCCTTGACGTCGTAGACGATCCGCCGGCCGACCTCCAGCCCCCCGATGTCGTAGTGCTCGATCGACTCGGTGTCGCCGAGGCGCGCGACCACGTCCTGGACGACCTCCTCGAAGGGCGGCGGGTCCTCGGCGAGGCACACCCACACATAGCCGAGCCACTCGCGCACCGCCACGCTCGCCAGGCCGTACTCGGTGCGGCCCACGTCCGGCATCTTCGTCAGGTTCGGCGCGGCCACGAGCTTGCCCGTCAGGTCGTACGTCCAGGCGTGGTACGGGCATTGGAACGCCCGCTTCACCTCGCCCGACTCCTCGGTGCACAGCTTCGCGCCCCGATGACGGCAGACGTTGAAGTAGGCGCGCACCGAGCCGTCCCGCGCACGCGTGATCAGGATGCTCTCCCGGCCCACCTCCACGGTCCTGAAAGCACCGGGTTTCGGCAGGTCGGAGGCGCGGACGGCGCAGAACCACATCGCTTCGAAGATGCGCTCCTGCTCCTGGGCGAAGAGCCCGGGATCGGTGTAGGAGACGCCGGGAAGGGTGGCGATCAGGCTGTCCGGCAGGCTGGTCGAGGTCACAGTGCACTCCTCGGGGAACGTCGTGGGCCGGTGATGCACGCCGGGAAGAGCGGACGGCGTTCTGGACGGAGCGGCAGCGGCTTTGCTGTCAGGCCGCTGCGGCGAGCTGCTTGCGCCAGCGCGTGAACAACCGCGGCTGGTTCATCCCGAGGACGGCGACCGGATGCCCGGAACGCCGGTAGACGGCCAGGACGTTGTGCTCGTCCCGGGCGCCCTCCTCGATGGTCACGCTGTCGGCGGCGGTCGCGTGACCGGCGAACTGGATCTTCACGCCGTACTGGTCGGACCAGAAGTACGGCGGCCTCTGCGCACTCGGTTCCACCGCGCCGCCCGCCAGCAGCGCGGTGACGGCCGCCTCGGGCCGCTCCCGGGCGCCGGTCCAGTGCTCGACGCGGCGGTGCAGGCCCGCGCGCGGGTCGTACCAGGAGGCGCAGTCCCCGACGGCGACCACCCCGGCCAGGCCGGTGCGGCCGTCGGCGCCGCAGGTGACGCCGTCGCCGAGGGTGAGGCCCGAGCCCGCGAGCCACTCGACGCACGGGCGCGCGCCGACCCCCACGACCACGATGTCGGCGGGCAGGCTGCGGCCGTCCTCCAGCAGGACGGCCTCGACCCGGCTCCCGCCGCGCAATCCCTTGACGCCGACCCCGCACAGCAGCCGTACACCGTGGTCCGCGTGGAGGGCGGAGACGATCCCGCCCATGGTCTCGCCGAGCGGTCCCGCCAGCGGGGTGGGCGCCGCCTCCACGACGGTCACGTCGAGTCCGAGGGCGTACGCGGTGGAGGCGACCTCGGCGCCGATGAAGCCGCCTCCGATCACCACCAGCCGTCCCCCGAGGGTCAGTTCGTCGCGCAGGGCGCGGGCGTCGTCCAGGGTGCGCAGGGTGTGCACCCCGGCCAGGGCGTCCGTGCCGGGCAGGGTCCGGGCGGCGGCGCCGGTCGCGATGACGACGCCGTCCGCCCTTACCTCGCTGCCGTCGGCGAGCCGTACGGCGCGCTGCGGGCCGTCGAGAGCGACGGCGCGGACGCCGAGCAGCCACTCGGCCCGCAGGTCCTCGTCGTCCGGCTCCAGCGCGAGATCGCTCTCGGCCAGGGAACCGGCCAGGAACTCCTTGGACAACGGGGGCCTGTCGTACGGGCGGTGGAACTCGTCGCCGATGACGACGAGCCGCCCGTCGTAGCCCTGTCTGCGCAGCGAGCGCGCCGCCGACAGACCGGCGAGCGAGGCGCCGACCACGGCGACCGTCCTCACGCGGGTCCGCCGGCGAGCCGGGCCGCCACACAGGGCGGCAGGTTGGGGGCGTCCAGGGACAACCGGACGTAGATCATGCCGTCCTCGACGTGGACCTCGTGCGTGCGGACCGGACGCTTGGCCGGCGGAGCGTCGACGGCGCCCGTCCGCAGGTCGAACTTCGAGGCGTGCAGCGGGCATTCGACCTCGCAGCCCTCCAGCCAGCCGTCGGCGAGCGAGGCGTCCTGATGGGTGCAGGTGTCGTCGATGGCGAAGACCTCGCCGTCGTCGGTGTGGAACACCGAGACCGGCGGATCGATGTCGAGCCGGTAGGCCTCGCCTCGGGGAAGATCCACGAGACGGCACGCGGGAATCATCATGACACCTCGGTGCGTATAGCGAAACGGATTGCGTTGAACGCAACGTCAGTTTGAGGGCGGCCACAAACCCTTGTCAAGGCGTCCAGAGACCGGACCCGCGTGGAAACAAATGTTGCTCCATATGCAACATCGATCACGATGAGAAACGCGGCGCGCGCTCTCACAGGACCACCACGGAGCGCAGCACCTCGCCGCGGTGCATCTTCTCGAAGGCCTTCTCCACGTCCCCGAGGCCGATGGTCTCGGAGACGAACGCGTCCAGGTCGAAGCGCCCGCCCAGGTAGAGGTCGATGAGCGCCGGGAAGTCCCGGGAGGGCAGACAGTCGCCGTACCAGCTGGACTTCAGGGCACCGCCGCGTCCGAAGACATCGAGCAGGGGCAGTTCCAGCTTCATCTCGGGGGTGGGCACACCGACCAGGACGACGGTGCCGGCGAGGTCGCGGGCGTAGAAGGCCTGCCGGTACGTCTCGGGGCGGCCGACCGCCTCCACGACCACGTCGGCACCGAAGCCGCCGGTCAGTTCGCGCACCGCCGCCACGACGTCCGTGGCCGAGCCGTCGACGGTGTGGGTGGCACCCATCGCCGTGGCCCGCTCCAGCTTGCGCGGGTCGACGTCGACGGCGATGACCTTGGTCGCGCCGGCGAGCCGCGCCCCCGCGACGGCGGCCATGCCGACCCCGCCGCAGCCGATGACGGCGACGGAGTCCCCGCGGCCGACGGCGCCGGTGTTCACGGCCGCGCCGAAGCCGGCCATGACACCGCAGCCGAGCAGTCCCGCGGCGGTCGCCGGGGCCGCCGGGTCCACCTTGGTGCACTGCCCGGCGGCGACCAGGGTCTTCTCCGCGAAGGCACCGATGCCGAGGGCGGGCGAGAGCGGGGTGCCGTCGAGCAGGGTCATCGGCTGGGTCGCGTTGTGGGTGTCGAAGCAGTACCAGGGCTTGCCCTTGCTGCACGCGCGGCACGTGCCGCACACCGCGCGCCAGTTGAGGATGACGAAGTCGCCCGGCTCGACGCCGGTGACGCCCTCCCCCACGGCTTCGACGCGACCGGCCGCCTCATGGCCCAGCAGGAAGGGGAAGTCGTCGTTGATCCCGCCCTCCCGGTAGTGGAGGTCGGTGTGGCAGACCCCGCACGCCTCCACCTTCACCAGCGCCTCGCCGGGGCCCGGGTCGGGGACGACGATCGTCTCGACGGTGACGGGGGCACCCTTCGCCCGGGCGACGACAGCACGAACCTCATGAGCCATGGGTCACTCCTCCGACTGCACTCTCGGTTGCCTCATTCGCGACGCGTATCGCTATGCGCAACTGAGCATCGACGAGGGTGAGCCATGGGTCAAGAGGTCGGTTCCGGCCGGGCGGCAGGCGGGGGCACGGGCCGCCCCCGGACCCACCGCCCCCGGCCGGATCCCGCCGTCACTCCCCCACGTAAGCCGCCAGATGCTCCGCCGTGAGGGTGCCCCCCGTGGCGACGAGCTCCGCGGGAGTCCCCTCGAACACGATCCGTCCGCCGTCGTGGCCCGCGCCCGGGCCGAGGTCGATGATCCAGTCGGCGTGGGCCATGACCGCCTGGTGGTGCTCGACCACGATGACGGACTTGCCGGAGTCGACGAGCCGGTCGAGCAGGCCGAGGAGTTGCTCGACGTCGGCGAGGTGGAGGCCGGTGGTCGGCTCGTCGAGGATGAACACGCCGCCCTTGTCCCCCATGTGGGTCGCCAGCTTCAGCCGCTGCCGCTCACCACCGGACAGCGTGGTGAGCGGCTGGCCGAGGGTGAGATAGCCGAGCCCGACGTCCGAGAGCCGCTCCAGGATCCTGTGCGCGGCCGGCGTACGCGCCTCACCGGTGCTGAAGAACTCCTCCGCCTCCGTCACCGGCATCGCGAGCACCTCGCTGATGTCCCGCCCGCCGAGGTGGTACTCCAGCACGGAGGCCTGGAACCGCTTCCCCTCGCACTCCTCACAGGTGGTCGCGACCCCGGCCATCATCGCGAGGTCGGTGTAGACGACCCCGACGCCGTTGCAGGTGGGGCAGGCGCCCTCGGAGTTGGCGCTGAACAGCGCCGGCTTCACACCGTTGACCTTCGCGAACGCCTTGCGGATCGGTTCGAGCAGTCCGGTGTACGTCGCCGGGTTGCTGCGCCGGGAGCCGCGGATGGCGCCCTGGTCGACGGAGACGACCCCCTCCGTGACCGGGATCGACCCGTGCACCAGCGAGCTCTTGCCGGACCCGGCGACCCCGGTGATCACGGTCAGCACCCCGAGCGGGATGTCGACGTCGACGTCCTGGAGGTTGTGCGTGCTCGCGCCCCGGATCTCCAGCGCGCCGGTGGCCTTGCGGACCGTGTCCTTGAGCCCGGCCCGGTCGTCGAAGTGGCGCCCGGTGACGGTGCCGCTGGTCCGCAGCCCCTCCACGGTCCCCTCGAAACAGACCGAGCCGCCCGCCGTACCGGCACCCGGGCCGAGGTCCACGACGTGGTCCGCGATCACGATCGTCTCCGGCTTGTGCTCCACGACGAGGACCGTGTTGCCCTTGTCCCGCAGGCGCAGCAGCAGGTTGTTCATGCGCTGGATGTCATGGGGGTGCAGCCCGATCGTCGGCTCGTCGAAGACATAGGTGACGTCGGTGAGCGAGGAGCCGAGGTGGCGGATCATCTTGGTGCGCTGCGCCTCGCCGCCGGACAGGGTGCCCGAGGACCGGTCGAGGGAGAGATAGCCGAGCCCGATCTCCACGAACGAGTCGAGGGTCTCCCCCAGCGCCGTCAGCAGCGGCCCGACCGAGGGTTCCTTGAGCGCGCGGACCCACTCGGCGAGGTCGCTGATCTGCATCGCGCAGGCGTCGGCGATGCTGACCCCCTTGATCTTCGAGGACCGGGCGCCCTCGCTCAGCCGGGTGCCCTCGCACTCGGGGCAGACCATGAAGGTGATCGCGCGGTCCACGAACTCGCGGATGTGCGGCTGCATCGACTCGCGGTCCTTGGCGAGCATCGACTTCTGGATCCGCGGGACGAGACCCTCGTAGGTCATGTTGATGCCCGCGATCTTCATCCGGGTCGGCTCGCGGTACAGGAAGTCCTGGAGCTCGCGCTTGGTGAACCTCCGGATCGGCTTGTCCGCGTCGAAGAAGCCGGACTCGCTGTAGAGGCGGTAGTTCCAGCCGCCGGCCTTGTAGCCGGGGATGGTCATGGCGCCCTCGTTCAGCGACTTGGAGTCGTCGTAGAGCTGGGTGAGGTCGATGTCGTTGACCGTGCCCCGGCCCTCGCAGCGCGGGCACATGCCGCCGACGATGCTGAAACTGCGGCGCTCCTTCACGGTCTGACCGCCACGCTCCATGGTCACCGCGCCCGCCCCGCTGATGGAGGCGACGTTGAAGGAGAACGCCTTGGGCGAGCCGATGTGCGGGGTGCCGAGTCTGCTGAACAGGATCCGCAGCATCGCGTTGGTGTCGGTGACGGTGCCGACGGTGGAGCGCGGGTCGCCGCCGAGGCGCTGCTGGTCGACGGTGATGGCGGTGGTCAGGCCGTCGAGGACGTCCACCTCGGGGCGCCCCAGGGTCGGCATGAAGCCCTGCACGAAGGCGCTGTAGGTCTCGTTGATCAGCCGCTGCGACTCGGCGGCGATGGTGTCGAACACCAGCGAGCTCTTGCCGGAGCCGGAGACTCCGGTGAAGACCGTGAGCCGGCGCTTCGGGATCTCGATGCTGACGTCCTTGAGGTTGTTCTCGCGCGCACCGTGCACGCGGATCAGGTCATGGCTGTCAGCGGCGTGCGGCGCGTCGGTCCGCGGGGCCTTGCTCATGGTGACTGGTCCTCCCGTTTCGACAACTTCGAACACTATGTCGACGCGTACGCCTCAGCGCAGCTCCTGGACGCGGATCAGGTTGCCCGCGGGGTCGAGGAAGGCGCAGTCCCGGACGCCGTACGACTGCTCGATCGGCTCCTGGATCACCTCGGCGCGGGACTGGAGCCGCTCGAAGACGGCGTCGAGGCCGGGGGTGGCGAGCAGGAGCTCGGGGTCGTCGCCCGCCGGGCGCAGCACGACCGAGGCACCGGCCCGGCCCGCGGGGCCGACGGTGATCCACCGCCTCCTGTCGCGGCCCACGTCACCGTGTACCTCGAAGCCCAGGACGTCCCGGTAGAAGGCCAGCGAGGCCTCCGGGTCGTCGTGCGGGAGGAAGCTCGCCCGAATCGTGAGGTCCATGACCGTCACGCTAGCGACGGCCCCCGGCCCGCGCTTCTCGAATCCTGACCGTCCTGACCGGTCTCAGCGCACCAGCCCCGCGATGTGTGCCGTGACGGTGTCGAGGATGTCCGACCAGGCGGCCGCGTCGCCGAGGACGAGGTAGTTCAGGGTGAGCCCGTCGGTCATGGCCGCGAGATAGCGGGCCAGGACGGAGACCGGCACCCGCAGCTCCAGGTCCATGTCCCCCCGGAGCTGCTCGATGAGCTCGGCGTACGCCTCGCCGTACAGCTCGTACTGGCGTCTAGCCAGGTGCTCGAATCCCGGCTCGCGCAGGGCGTACTGGGTGAGCTCGTAGGTGAGCATGTGCGCCTCGGGGTTGGCGCGGACATGGTCCCAGTACGCCCGGAAACCGGCGGCGACGGTCTCCTCCAGGGTGTCCTTGGGACGCAGCGCATCCTGGACCACGGTCACCGAGTGATCGGTGAGCGTGGTGATCACGGCCTCGATCAGGGCCTGCTTTGAGTCGAAGCAGTAGTGGAAGACGCTGAGGGACACGCCGGCCTCGGCGGCGATGGACCGGGTCGTCGTCTTCGCGACGCCGTCCCGGGCCATCGCCCTGATCGCCGCTTCCGTCAGCTGTCTGCGCCGCTCGGCCGACGGCATGCGTGCCATACGTGTCCCCCGCTGTCGTGTCGGTCAGCCGCTGTGGACGCCCACCTCGTACAGCGAGTATCCCCAGTCGGTGCCGCGGGCGAGACCGTGGACGCGGACGTAACGGGCCGGTGTGCCCGCGAACTTCGCCGTGTCGAGTCCGCCGTCACCGGCGGTCGTCGACCAGGCGGTCGTCCAGTTCGTGCCGTCCGTGGAGAGCTCGATCCGGTACGACTTCCCGTACGCCCGCTCCCAGCGGAGCGTGACCTTGGAGACCAGGTTGGTGGCGCCCAGGTCGACCTGCCACCACTGGTCGTCGCTCCAGTCACTGGCCCAGCGGGTGGAGTCGTCACCGTCCACCGCGCGGCCCGGCTGGTAGCTGGTGAACGGGTTGGACTCCGACGAACTCGCCGTCGCCGCCCTGCCGCCCGCGAGGTTCACGGACGCCTGGTGCTGCTCGGCGGCGCCCCAGGTGTCCAGGTAGGACTCGGCGCCCCGGAACAGGTCGTCGACCACGCCCTGGCCACCGACGAGCCGGATGTCCTCGATCCAGTCCGGGATCATGCCGACATGGGCGGCCCCGTCGGTGTTGAAGTCGAAGGTGCGCTGCCCGGACGTCTGCTTGTCGATGACCGATCCGCCGTCGACGCTCTTGAAGGGGTACGTCACCTTGTTCGCGGCGTCCGCTCCGCGCGGTGCGGGGTGGTCGCCGATGCCGTTGAAGTCGGTGCCGTAGCCGTAGCCGACGTTGTACTTGTCGCGCAGCGCGTCGGTGCGCTTCGCCTCCGCGGCGAATCCCTCGGAGCCGTGCATGTACTGGGCGACGAAACCGCCCAACGAGTACACGCGCTCGGTCCAGTTGAGGTCCATCCAGCTGTGCGAGGAGAGCACGCCCGGGTAGTTGGCGGCCTCGAAGATGTCGAGGACCTGGCCGGTGGCCTTGACGCTCATGTGGTCGATCTCGAGCATCATCTTGCGTTTCATCATGCCGCGCACGGCGTACTCGCCGAGATCGGTGAGCCCGCGGACGTTGCACTGCGCGGCCTTGTCGTACTCCGGGACCTCGGTGCCGGCCGGCAGGTCGTTCTCCGCCTCGGAGGTCGCCGTACCGATGGGGTTGTCGTGCTGCGGGCCCTTGCAGGTCTCGGTCTTCCAGAAGGTGCCGGTGGACAGGAACTGCCCGACGTTGATGGCGGTTCCGAGGCCGCCCTCGTCGAAGCGGACACCGCACAGGGCGTTGTCGAACTTGTGGCACAGGAACATCGAGCGCACGCCCAGCCCGTACAGCTCGTCGAGTCCCTTGTCGATGTCCGCCTTGCTGCACTGCCCGATGTCGAGGATCTGCTTGCAGCCGAACGGCTCGGAGGTCTCGACGCCGAGGACGACCGCCAACTTGCCCTGCTGGATGACCTGTCGGGCCTGCGCACTGTCGGTGACGATCCGGAACCAGCCCTTTCCGGTGCCGCCGTACATCTTGTCGACGAAGGCCTGGAGGTCGTACGTCATCCTGGCCTGCAGGCGGATCGAGGTCATCTCGTCACAACTGCGGTCCTTGAACGGGTAGACGGAGCAGATCATGCCGTTGGTGACGAGGTCGTTGACGAGCACCCGCTGGCCGCCGCGCCAGGCCCGCTCCACCCAGGCGTAGTAGTTCGCCTGGTGGGTCATCGAGTCGTACGCCGGCCAGTCCTTGAAGGTCGGCCAGCCGACGGGGTCGTGCTTGCCGTCGCCGCCGTGGGTGATGTAGTCGAAGAGCGCGAGGCTGCCGTCGGGGTAGTGCTCGGGGCAGTCCTTGAGCGCGTCGGCGACTCCGGACTCGGAGAACACCTTGCCGCAGATCAGCCGCCCGCCGAAGGCCTCGTTGGAGAAGAGGTGGTTGTGGGCGTCGATGAACCCCCGCACCTCGCCCGCGGAGTTGGTGCCGGTGAAGGGCGCTCCGGTGACGTCGACCTGGACGTCGGGGGTGGGCCTGGCCGTCGGTGTCCACCAGTCGGTGGCCGCCGAACTCTGGGTGGGGCCGAGGATCGTGGCCAGCACCAGGAGGAGCAGGGTGGTGACGGTGATGTTCTTGCGTCTGCGGCAGGTGCGTCCGGCCATGGCCCACGTCCCTCGGTCGGCGGGATGCGCCGTCGACCGAGGGCGTTTTGACTGCCCTTGGAGTTGTCATGACCGGCGCAATAGATGCGTCGAGGATCGCGACCGAGCGCGTTCCGAGTCAAGAGTCCGGGACAGTTGACCTGATACCTGGGGTCCATCAACCGTTCACGCAGGCCGCTCCGTTGAGAGTGAAAGCGGTCGGAGCGGTGTTCGTGGCGCCCTTGCTGCCGATGAACCCGAGCGTGACCGAACCTCCGGCCGCGATGGTGTCGGTGTAGGAGGCCGGGGTGACGGTCACCGAACCGCCGCTCTGCGCGGCCGTCCCGCCCCACATGTTGGAGACGGTCTGCCCGTTGGCGAAGGTGAAGCCGAGCTTCCAGCCGCTGACCGCGGCGGTACCGGTGTTGCTGATGACGATCTCGCCCTGGAAGCCACCCTGCCACTCGCCGACCACGCGGTAGCCGACGGAACAGCTCCCGGCGGGCGTGGTGGCGGTGGTGACGCTCACCGTCGCCGAGCGGGCCGACCGGTTCCCGGCCGCGTCACGGGCGTAGACGGCGAACGAATAGGCCGTGTCGGCGGTCAGGCCGGTCACGGTCACCGAGTTCGCCGTCGAGGCAGCGACCTTCGTCTCGGTTCCTCCGCTGATCCGCACGACGTCGTACCCGGCGATGCCAACGTTGTCAGAGGACGCGGTCCAGGACAGGTGGGCCGAGGTCGCCGTCACCGCGGAGGCGGTCGGTGCGCCGGGGGCGGTGGGGGCCTGGGTGTCACCGGAACCGCCGCCGAATACCGTCGCCTCCTTGGCGGTCTGCGCGATGCCGTTGGCTCCGTTGAAGATGCGCTTGCCCCACGACGTCATCTGCGCCGGGTCGAAGTTGAGGACCAGGTCGAGGATCGGGTCGGTGTTGCCGCTCCAGGACCAGGCCAGATAACCGATGTGGAGCTGTTCGGCGGTGGCCATCATGGTGTCCTCGTCCGGATCGCCCCACTGATCGGCGGGGCCGCCGAACTCCCCGATCACGATGGGCAGTTTGGCGCTCACGAAGGCGTTCAGGTAGTCGGTGACCTCCGCCGCGGTGTCGAAGACGCTGTACATGTGGATCGAGAAGATCAGGTTGCCGGTGGTGTCGGCGGCGTACACGGACTGGGCGTTGGTGCGCATGACCTGCTGCCAGTCCTGGCCCCAGTTGGGCGCGTCCACCATGATCGTGTGCTGGAGGCCGGCATTGCGGAGCTTCTGGATCGCGGCGATCGTCGGAGCGGTCCAGCCGGCCGGGTCGGTGTTGCCCCAGGGCTCGTTGCCGATGTTGATGACGATGTAGTCCTCCTGGCCGGCCAGGACACTCTTCAGACCGATCCAGTAGTCGGCGGCCTGGTCGAGGGTGCCGGCAGCGCTGTCCTCGCCGTAGCCGGTGGTGTCGTGCACCTCAAGGACGCAGATGAGCCGGTTGGCCTTGCACTGCGCGACGACATTGGCCACGTCCGAGGCGGTGTTGGCGGTCCAGCGGTGGCCGTCCGCGAGGACCACGCGGACGGTGTTGGCGCCCTGCGCCTTGATGTCGGCCAGCGAGCCGAGCTCGTTGGGGTACCAGGTGTGGGCGTGGTTGACGCCGCGCATGACGAAGTCGTTGCCGTTGCGCTCCACCAGGCGGCCGTTGCTGATGTGCAGACCGGTGGCGGCGGCATGGGCGCCCGCGTTCTCGGCGGCCTGGGCCGTGCCAGGACAGAGGGCGCCGAGCACCACCAGTCCGAGGAGGGCCGCCAGCCGGGCCAGGAAGGTGCTCAAGGGGCTCTTTCTCGTTCTTCTCACTGCGGCTCCAGAGGTGGGTGAGGCAGATGGAAGGAGTATGGGAGCGCTCCCATGGAAGCCAATACGTCAAGTACACGTCAAGATGCGCGACGGCAAAGGGTCGTGACCGCGCATAGGGTTCCGAGCCTCGACCACCGCACCTGGGAGGCACGTTGACCACACGACCCCTCGACCCCCACTCGGTCAACGCCGAGGCCTGGCATGCCTACGGCGACCACCACCTGCGGCGCGGCACCGTGCTGCCGGACCTGGAGAGGTTCGACTGGGGCCTCCGGGACACCGGGCCGGGGGCCGGGATCCTCGGCGAGCTCGCCGGGCGGCGCGTGCTGGACCTCGGCTGTGGCACGGGCCGGCACGCGGCGCACCTCGTCCGCGTGCACGGCGCCTCGGTGGACGCGGTCGACTCGTCGCCGACACAGCACGAACGGGCCCTCGCCCGCTTCGGCTCCCTGCCCGGCCTGCGTCTGATCCGGGCTGACGCCGTCGACCACCTCGGCTCGGCGGAACCGTACGACGTCGTGTACTCCGTCAACGCGGTGCCGTACCTCGACCCCCGCAGACTGCTGCCCGCCCTCGCCGGGGCGCTGCGGCCCGGCGGGACACTGTGCTTCACCGTGCTGCACACCAACTCGCGCGGTGAAGGCCCCTCCTCCGCAATCGAGCCCCGGTCCGAGACCCTGCGGCTCGCCGGAGGCGGGGAGGTCGGTGTCCGGATGTGGGTGCTCGCCCCCGAGCTCTGGACGGACCTGCTCGGCGAGCACGGGCTGCGGGTCGAGGGCGTCGACGTCCTCGACGCCCCGGAGGAGGGCAACCACGCCTCCTACCGGATCTTCCGGGCGACCCGTCCCATCCGGGTCTCCTCCCGCGAGCGCACCAACCGGGGGCCGGTCCCGCACGCGGCGATCGGGGTCGGCGCCATCCTGCACGGCCCGCGCGGACTGCTCCTCGGCCGGCACCGACGCGGCACCTGGGAGCTGCCCGGTGGCACGGTGGAGCCCGGAGAGTCGCCGGCGGAGACGGTAGTGCGCGAACTCCGCGAGGAGACCGGGATCGAGGCCCGCCCGGCCGACGTCCGGCTGCTGGGCACCCTCCTCGACGATGTCCACGGCGTGGTGCGGATGACGGTGGCCAGTCAGGTCACCGCCTGGCGGGGCGAGCCCTCGGACCAGCCCGGCGAACGCGTCGGCGACTGGCGCTGGTTCCCCCTGGACCGGCTTCCGGAGAACCTGTTCGTGTGCAGCGCCCAGGGCCTGACCGCCTGGCGCCCGGAGCTGCCGATCGACCGTACTCGGGCGCACTTCACGCCGTACGCCGGCCCCAGATGAAGGCGGAAGACACCATGGAGCTCAAGGATGTGCTGGCCGACTGGCTCGACTATGACGTCGCGGCGTTCCGACTCGGTGTCTTTCTGGGCGTCTTTCCGCGTGACCAGAAGTTCTCCTCGGTGAAGCGGATGTTCTGGGTGGACGGGTATCCGCTGGGCGACATGCTGGTGGACCTCCTGGACCGGATGGCGCAGGCCGGAGTTCTGCTCAAGGACGAGGAGGACGCGCGGTACAAGTGGAACCCGGCGCCCATCGACCTGTCCTGAGGCCCGCCGCCCGAGTACCGGACCGTGCAACCCCCTCGCAACCTTCCCCGTGCTGCACTCGACGACCATGGACGAGGATTCCGCACGTGCCGTGTCCGACGAGGTGGCGCGCGTCGAGGTCACGCCCGCTGCCGCCGAGCTGCTGCGCCGGTTGCGCGAGGCGCACGGGCCGCTGATGTTCCATCAGTCGGGCGGCTGCTGCGACGGCAGCGCGCCGATGTGCTACCCGGAGGGCGAGTTCCGCACCGGCGGCTCGGACGTGCTGCTCGCCGAGCTGGACGTGCCGGGGGTCGAGGAACCGGTGACGTTCTGGATGTCGAGGAGCCAGTACGCGGTGTGGGCCCACACCCGGCTGATCGTCGATGTCGTCGCGGGCCGGGGCAGCGGATTCTCTCTCGAGGCACCCGAGGGGGTGCGTTTCCTCATCCGTTCGCGTGTGGTCGGCGCCGAGTAGCCCCTCGGGCCACCGTCGTCTGGTGCACTTCCCTGAGTTCCGGCACAGTTGACGCGACCTCAGGGAGAGCTGTGACGCACCGTCAAAGACGTTTCGGCGCAGGTAGACCGGTACTGACGTTTCTCGCGGCACTCGGCACGCTGGCCGGTGCGGCCCTGGTGGGGGCGGCACCGGCCGGCGCCGCGCCGGGGTGGACACCCCTCGCGACGGGCGTGCAGTACGAGCAGTTCGACATCTCCGCGGCCGCGGGGGTGGCGCACGCCCATGTGATCCGTGCGGACCTGGGCGAACCGGGGGTGCGGGTGGAGCTGCTGTATCCGGGGGCGGTGGCCGCGCGGGCCACGGTGTCCCGGCTGGCCACCGCGCAGGGCGCCCTCGCGGGGGTGAACGGCGACTTCTTCAACATCTCGGAGACCCAGCACCCCGGCGTCGAGGCCACCGGCGCGAGCGTGGGCCCGGCGATCGCGCAGGGACGCGCGCTCAAGGCGGCGGTGCCGGCCGGCCAGCGCTTCGGACCCGCGCTGCCGCCCGGCACGAGCACCACGGACGTGTTCGGCGTGGGCACCGACCGTCGGGCCCGCCTCGACGACCTGGCGCTCGACGGGTCGGTGCGGACGCCCGAGGGGCAACTGCCGCTCGGCGGGCTGAACCAGTACGCGCTGCCCGTCGGTTCGGTCGGCGCGTTCACCTCGGACTGGGGCGGCGCGTCCCGGGTGCGGGCGACCTGCGGGACGGACACGGACCGGGCCGCGCCGTGCAGCACGGACACCTACGAGGTGACGGTCCGCGACGGGCAGGTCGTCGCCGCGGCCGACACCCCTGGCAGCGGGCCGGTCGCCGACGGCACCACCGTGCTCGTGGGCCGGGAGGCGGGCGCGCAGCACCTGCGGAAGCTCTCGGTCGGCTCGGCGGTGACCGTGCAGCACCGACTGGTCGCGGCCTCGGCGGGAGTCGCGTACCGCTTCGCGCTCGGGGGCTATCCGGTGCTCGACGACGGCAGCCCGCTGCCCGGCCTCGACGACACGACGTCGGCCGTGCGCACGGCCGTGGGCATCGCGGACGGCGGACAGCGGCTCTATCTTCTCGCGCTGGACGGGTCGCCCGCCTATCGCAGCGGGCTGACGATCGCCGAAGTCGCCGACGCCATGCGGAGGTTGGGCTCGGTCGACGCCTTCAGCCTGGACGGCGGGGGTTCCACGACGATGGCCGCCCGTACGCCGGGCACCGGCGCGGTCGCCGCACTCAACCACCCCTCGGGCGGCGCCGAACGGCCCGTACCGAACGGCATCGGGGTCTTCTCCACCGGCTGAGTTCAGGGGCGCAGACTGCTGACGATGTCCGCGGTCGCCGTCATGCCGCTGTGGATGGTGGGCGCGATGCTCGTGCCGGCGAGACAGAAGCCGAGCAGCGCGCACACCAGCGCGTGGGAGACCTTGAGTCCACCGCTGCGCAGGAAGATCACCGCCAGGATCAGCAGCAGCACCAGCACAGAAAGGGAAATCACCATGGACAGCCTCCTCCGCCACGCCGCCCGGTCCCGTTCACGGCGTTCGGCCGCAAGTGTGGCGTAGCGGAGGGTTCGTCCGGGCGGCTGAAGTGTCCTCCGAACGAGTGGTGTCCGTGCTCGCTGGAAGGCGCCTAGCGGTGGGTGTCCAGGAAGGTCTCGAGGCCTGCCAGGTCGTCGGTGTTGAAGTAGTCGACGTCGGCGGCGAGGAGCTCGGTCCACAGCGCGTCCCGGGCGGGCCCGGCGAGGTCCGGGGTGGCCCAGAAGCGCACCTTCTGCCCTCGCGCGTGGGCCTGCTGGACGATGCTGCGCAGTTTCTGCCGCTCTGCGTCGGGGAAGCCGCCCTCGCCGAGCCAGGTGAAGTTGAGCGTCCAGTTGTCGCTGATCAGCGGGATGAGGGAGGCGGGCGCCGCGCTGCCGAGGTCGGTGAGCCGGCCGTCGTAGAAGGCCCGGCGTACGGTCTGGGCCTCCATCGGGATGCGGGCGGCTCGGTCGCCGGAGATCACTGCGGTCACGGGGCCGGGGACGACCTTGCCGTGGACGTAGGTCGTGAACAGGTGCCGGTAGCGCCGCAGATGGCGGTCGAGTTCGAGGTAGGTCGAGGAGCCCTCGGTCTTGATGTCGACGAGCAGCTGGAGCGGGTGGCGGTGACCTCGGTACACGGAGCCGTGGTTGGCCTTGACGATCCCGGCCAGCGGGTCGAGGTAGAGGGACTCCAGGGTGCGCGTCGGGTCGAGGTCGTCCACGGTATGGCCGACGAGCAGTTGGTCGCCGACGAGGAAGATGTCGGCCTCGACGCTGCCGAAACGGTGGTCGAGGGCGTCGAGGAGGGGGCGCGGGTGCTCGTAGTCGTTGTGGGCGTGCGCGCGCCACAGCGGACGGGGGCGGTGCTTGCGGCCGTCGGCCCACGCGCTGCCGACGGGCGGGGCGACGGTCGCCGCGACCGCGGCACCGAGGGTCGTGAGGGCTCTGCGACGGGTGATGAGGGCCATGTTCTGCCTCCCTGTGGGGCGGGTCGGAACCACAGGGAGTATGGGGCCCTTCGGCCCTCAATGGACCTGTACGTGCCAGGAGTTGGCCGGACTGCCGCCGCCCGTTCACTCCTTGCGCGCAGGCGCACGGAAAAGCCCGCCCCAGGTGGGGCGGGCTTCACCGGCGTTCACCCGGTGACGCTCAGGGCGCCTGCAGGTCGACGAGTTCGGCCAGCCGGGCACGGTGCGCGCCCGCCGAGCCGTAGGCGATCGAGTCGGCCTTGGCCCGCTTGAGATACAGGTGGATCGGGTGCTCCCACGTCATGCCGATACCGGCGTGCAGCTGGAGCGCCTCCTCGGCGGCGTGCACGGCGACGGACGCCGAGTAGGCCTGCGCGACGGCGACCGCCACGTCGGCGTCCTCACCCGTCGCGAGCGCGTCGGCGGCGTTGCGGGCGGCGGCACGGAGGTTGACGACCTCCAGCCACAGCTGGGCGAGCCGGTGCTTGAGCGCCTGGAAGCCGCCGACGGGCCGGTTGAACTGCTTGCGCTCCTTGAGGTAGCGCACGGTCTCGGTCAATGTCCATTCGGCGAGCCCGAGTTGCTCGGAGGCGAGCAGTCCGGCCCCGGCCCGCAGGGCGCGGTGCACGGCGAGTTCGGCGTCACCCAGCAGGCGCCCCCGCGCCCCGTCGAGGGTGACGGTCGCGACCGGCCTGGTCAGGTCGAAGGAGACCTGCGGGGTGACGGTGGCGGCGGAGGCGTCCACCGCGTACAGCCCACCGTCGTCCGCGGGCACGAGCAGCACGTCGGCCGCCTGCGCGTCCGCGATCGCCGTCAACTCCCCGTGCAGGGCACCGCCTTCGTGGCGTACGACCTTGTAGGCGCCGCCCGGCGCGACGTTCAGCGCAACGGCGAGCGCGCCGATCCTCCGCCCTTCCGCGAGCTCGGTGAGCAGGTCGCCGGCGTCGCAGGCGAGCAGGGCCTCGGTGGCGACGACCGCGCTGGTGAGGTAGGGAACGGGAGCGACCGCGCGGCCCAACTCCTCCAGGACGACGGCGGCTTCGCGGTGCGAGGCGCCCTGGCCGCCCTTGTCCTCCGGGACCAGGAGTCCCGCGAGGCCCATGCCGTCGGCGAGGGCCTTCCAGGCGGCGAGGTCGTGCGGGGTGTCGGACTCGGTGCGGGCGATCACGCCAGGGGCGTCGCAGTGGTCGGCGAGCAGGTCCCGTACGGCGGCCCGCAGCGCCTCTTCCTCCTCCGAGTACAGCAGGTCGCTCATCGGGCCAGGTCCTTCCAGGCGACGTCCTTGTCGGTGCGCGGCTCGGCCGGGAGGCCCAGGACGCGCTCGGCGACGATGTTCAGCAGGACCTCGCTGGTCCCGCCCTCGATGCTGTTGCCCTTGGAGCGCAGATAGCGGTAACCGGCGTCCCGGCCGGTGAAGTCCACCAGCTCGGGCCGGCGCATGGTCCAGTCGTCGTACAACAGGCCCTCCTCGCCGCGCAGTTCGACCTCCAGGCCGCTGATCTCCTGGTTGAGGCGGGCGAAGGCGAGCTTCATGCCGGCGCCCTCGGGCCCTGGCTGTCCGGCGACGAGCTGCTGGCGCAGGCGCTCCGCGGTGAGGCGGGCGACCTCGGAGTCGACCCAGAGCTTCAGCAGGCGCTGGTGCAGGTCCTGGGTGCGCAGTTCGGGGCGCTCGCGCCAGGTCTTCGAGACCGGGCCGATCATGCCGCCCTCGCGGGGCAGTCGCATGCCTCCGATGGCGACGCGCTCGTTGTTCAGCGTGGTCTGCGCGACCCGCCAGCCGTCGCCGATCTCGCCGAGGCGGCGGGAGTCGGGGATGCGGACGTCGGTGAGGAAGACCTCGTTGAACTCGGCCTCGCCGGTGATCTGCCGCAGCGGGCGGACATCGACACCCGGGTCGGTCATGTCGCAGAGGAAGTACGTGATGCCCGCGTGCTTGGGCACGTCCGGGTCGGTGCGGGCGATGAGGATGGCCCAGCGGGAGTTGTGGGCGCCTGACGTCCACACCTTCTGCCCGTTGACCACCCAGACGTCGCCCTCCCGCACGGCCCGGGTCCCGAGGGCGGCGAGGTCGGACCCGGCGCCGGGCTCGCTGAACAGCTGGCACCAGACCTCCTCCCCCACCCAAAGAGGCCGCAGATAGCGCTGCTTCTGCTCCTCGGTGCCGTACCTGAGGATGGTCGGGGCGGCCATGCCGAGGCCGATGCCGTTGCGCCGCGGGTCGTTGTCAGGGGCGCCCGCGGCCTCCAGCTCGGCGTCCACGACGACCTGGAGGGAGCGGGGCGCGTTCAGTCCGCCGAGGCCCTCCGGGTAGTGCACCCAGGCGAGCCCCGCGTCGAAGCGGGCCTTGAGGAAGTCGAGCCGGTCCGTGCTCGCGGGCGGATGTGCGGCCAGCAACTCGGCGGTGCGGCGCTTGAGTTCGGCTGCGTCGGTCATGCCTGTGCTCCCGTGGGTACGACGGCGATCCGGCCCGTGGTCACCCCGTCGCCGAGGCGCTGCACGGCGTCCGCGGCCCCGGCGAGCGGCACCCGCTCGCTGATCAGCGGCTTGATCGCGCCCCGGGCGGCCAGTTCGGTGAGCTGCTCGTGGCAGTGCTGGACCAGCTTCGGGTTCTTGGTGTTGTACAGACCCCAGTGCAGGCCGAGGATCGCGTAGTTCTTCACCAGGGCGTGGTTGAGGCCGGGGCTCGGGATGCTCCCGCTGGCGAAGCCGACGACCACGATCCGCCCCTCGAAGGCGACGACCTTGGTCGACTGCGTGTAGGCCTCACCGCCCACGGGGTCGTAGATCACGTCCGCGCCCCGGCCCCCGGTGGCCTCCTTCACGGCGGCGACGACGTCCTCGCTCCGCCGGTCCACGACCACGTCACACCCGAGCTCCCGGGCCACGGCGGCCTTGTCGGCACCGCCGACGACCCCGATGACGGTGGCCCCGGCCGCCTTGCCGAGCTGCACGGCCGCGCTGCCGACCCCTCCGGCGGCAGCGTGGACGAGCAGCGTCTCCCCGGCTTCCAGGCGGGCCCGCCGGTGCAGACCGAACCAGCCCGTCTGGTAGCCGATGTGCAGCGCGGCGGCCTCTGCGTCGTCCAGCGAGTCCGGGGCGGACAGCAGCGCGGCGGCGTCGGCGACGGCGTACTCGGCGAAACCGCCGTGCGGCAGCGCGGGGTTGGCGATCACGCGCCGGCCGTCCTCGGTCTCGCCGCAGATCTCCACGCCGGGTGTGAAGGGCAGCGGCGGGCGGACCTGGTAGTGGCCGCGGCACATCAGCACGTCGGGGAAGTTGATGTTCGCGGCGCGCACCTTCAGCAGGACCTGGCCGTCGCCGGGCACGGGCCGCGCCACCTCCGCGAGGCGCATCACCTCGCTCGGCTCGCCGTTCTCGTGCACTTGCCAAGCCTGCATGGGGGGCCTCCACGGGACTGCGTCGTCATGCCGGGGTCTGACCGGGGTCCTCCGCATACTAAGCGGTCGCTTGCCGATCAGGGAACAGTCCGCGGGGGAAAGTGTCGGCACGCACACCGAAGGGACCGCGCAGCGGTTGCACGACCCGGTGAGGCCTGAACAGGGTGACAGGGACGAGTCGGGCACCCGTGCCCCAGGACGGCCCCCGACGATCACCGGAAAGGACCCGCACCCATGACGGTCATCAACAGCCCGCTGCCGGAGAAGGAACGCAAGATCGCGGGCGGCGCCCTCCAGGCGACCCTGGTCGATCTGCTCGACCTCTCCCTGGTCGCGAAGCAGGCGCACTGGAACCTGTACGGGCCGCGCTTCCGGTCCATCCACCTCCAGCTCGACGAGGTCGTCACCACGGCACGCGAGTACGCCGACACGGTGGCCGAGCGGGCCGCGGCGCTGGGAGTGAGCCCGGACGGACGGGCCGCGACGGTCGCGGCCACCAGCGGAGTACCGGAGTTCTCACCCGGTTGGACGAAGGACGTGGACGCCGTCGGCGCGCTGGTGCGGGCCTTCGCCGCGGTGGTCGAGCGGGTGCGGGAGCGCATCGAGCGGACCGGTGCGGCGGACGCCGTGACCCAGGACCTGCTGATCGGCCTCACCGCCGACCTGGAGAAGCAGAGCTGGATGTTCCAGGCCGAGCACCAGGGCTGAACGGCCCCGGCGCGTCCTGACGCCGCGACGGTGTCAGTGCTCCAGCCGGTGCGGGTGGGCCGGGTACACACCGAGGATGCGTACCTCGGTGGAGAAGAACCGCAGTTCGTGCAGGGCGAGGGCGACATGCGGCTCGTCGGGGTGGCCCTCGACCTCGACGTAGAAGCGGCTGGCGTTCAGGCCCGCGCCGATCTGATAGCTCTCGATCTTCGTGAGGTTCACCCCGCTGGTGGCGAACCCGCCGAGCGCCTTAAACAGGGCGCTGGGGATGTTGCGCACGGAGAAGAACAGGCTCGTCATCGTCGGCGCCCCGGTGTCCGGGGCCGACACGGCCTCCCGGGACAGGACGACGAACCGGGTGGTGTTGTCGGGGTCGTCCTCGACCCCGGAGCGCAGCACGTCGAGGCCGTACAGTCCGGCCGCGGCAGGTGGGGCGAGCGCCGCGTGCCGGGGGTCCGCCAGTTCGGCCACCTCGCGGGCCGCTCCGGCCGTGTCGTCGGTGACGAGGGTGCGCCAGCCGCCCTCCCGCAGCACCTTGCGGCACTGCCCGAGCGCGTGCACATGACTGCGTACGCACTCCACCTGGTCCGGTGTCGCCCCGGGCACGCCCATCAGGTCGAAGCGGATGGCCAGGAAGTGCTCGGCGATGATGAACAGCCCCGACTCGGGCAGCAGATGGTGCACGTCCGCCACCCGGCCGGCCGCGGAGTTGTCCACCGGGATCACCGCGACGTCGGCGGTGCCGAGCGTCACCGCTTCCAGCGCCTGCTCGAAACCCGTGCAGGGCTGCTCGGCGCAGCCGGGGTACAGGGTGTGCGCGGCGGTCGCCGAGTTGGATCCGGGTTCACCTTGGTAAGCGACGGTCGTCACTGGGCTCGGTCTCTTGTCGTCGGGCGGCGGAAGCTCCGTAACGTATCAGGAACCGCCGCCCTCAGATCCAGGTGTCCAGCCACATCCTGGAGTACCAGTCGGCGTACGGGATGGTCTCCCCGGTGTAGAGCGGGAAGAAGTAGACGAAGTTCCAGACGATGAGCAGGACGAGGGTGCCCGCGGCCACCGCGCCCTGGGTGCGCCGTCTGCGGCCGGACCCCGGTGGCCCCAGGATCGCGCCCACCGTCATCGCCACGGCCAGGCACAGGTACGGCACGAAGACCACCGCGTAGAAGGAGAAGACCGTACGGTCCTGGTACAGGAACCAGGGCAGGTACCCGGCGCCCACCGCGCACAGGACGGCCCCGGCCCGCCAGTCGCGGCGCAGGGCCCAGCGGAAGATCAGGTAGAGCAGGGCGGCGCAGGCCGACCACCACAGGAGCGGGGTGCCGAGGGCGAGGACCGTCCGGGAGCAGTCGACCGCCGTGCTGCAGCCGTCCCGGCCAGGTTCCGGCGACTGGTAGTCGAACAGCACGGGGCGGCCCTGAACCAGCCAACTCCAGGGGTTGGACTCGTACTTGTGCGGGGTGTGCAGCCCCACGTTGAAGCGGTACACCCCTTGCTCGTAGTGCCACAGGCTGCGCAGCGGGGCGGGGATCCATGACCAGGTGCCGCCGCGGCCGTCGGCCCAGTGGCGGTCGTAGCCGTCGTCGGACAGGAACCAGCCGGTCCAGGTCGCCAGATAGGTCAGCACGGCGACCGGCACCAGGGACAGCAGGGACCCGCCGAGATCCTTGTTCAGCACCGCCAGGTAGGGGCGGGAGGAACCGGCCACGCGGCGGGAGCCGACGTCCCACAGCACGGTCAGGACGACGAAGAAGACCAGGACGTACAGGCCGTTCCACTTGGTGGAGGCCGCCAGCCCGAGGAAGACGCCCGCCGCGAGCCGCCAGGGACGCGGTCCGGTTCCGGCGTGGTCAGCGGTGTGTTCGTCCGGGCGCGCGCGGCCGTCCTCGCCGACCGGCAGGGCGGCCGCCAGCCGGGCCCGGGCGTGGTCCCGGTCGACCAGCAGGCAGCCGAACGCCGCCAGGACGAAGAACATCACCACGAGGTCCAGCAGGGCGGTGCGGCTCATCACCACATGCAGACCGTCCACCGCGAGCAGCGCGCCGGCCAGGCAGCCCAGCGGGGTCGAGCGGAACAGCCGACGTCCGACGCGGCACAGCATGAGCACCGACAGGGTGCCCAGGGCCGCCGTCATGAAGCGCCAGCCGAACGGGGTGAGGCCGAACATCCACTCGCCGAGGGCGATCACCCACTTGCCCGTGGGCGGGTGGGCGACGAACGCCCCGGTGTCGGAGAGCGGGACGATCTGGGGGTGGGCGAGGATCTGCGGGTCGGCGATCTTGCGGTCCGGCCAGGTGCCCTCGTAGCCGAGCCGCAGCAGGGACCACGCGTCCTTGGCGTAGTAGGTCTCGTCGAAGATCACGGCCCGCGGCCGGCCGAGGTGCCAGAAGCGGATCGCCCCGGCCAGGCCGGCGACCAGCACCGGCCCCAGCCAGTCCCACACCGACGCCTTCGGGAACCGCGGAACGAGACGCTCACGGACGCCGGTCACCGGGCGGGCCGTGTAGCCGAACCGGCGAAGGCGCTCCTGCCAGTCCCGGGGTTGTGTCGTCGGACTGCTGTCGACGACAGGGGAACAGGTCACGTCACTGCTCGTCACCGGGCGACCTGCCGTGCCGCGAGGTGTGCCGGAGGCAATATCTCGTGCATCCGGTGAACTTACCCGGGACGTCGTCCAGTTGTCTCAGTTCCTCACGCCTTCCGGGGCCGCGCCCGTACGTGCATCCGCTCGCCCTGCGGACCGAAGAGACTCAGGAACTCCGCCGGCCCCTCCCCCGTCGACCCGAACCAGTGCGGCACCCGGGTGTCGAACTCCGCCGCCTCCCCCGCCGTCATCACCACGTCATGGTCGCCCAGCACCACCCTCAGCCGCCCCGCCAGTACGTACAGCCACTCGTAGCCCTCGTGGGTGCGCGGTTCCGGCTCCTCCTCGCGGCGCGGCACCAGCACCTTGAAGGCCTGGAGTCCGCCGGGCTGCCGGGTGAGCGGCCAGAAGGTGCGCCCGTGCCGTTCGAGCGGCGCGGAGCGCACCCGGGGATCGCCGACCGGCGGGGCGCCGACGAGTTCGTCCAGCGGCACCTGGTGGGCCTGGGCGATCGGCAGCAGCAGTTCCAGGCTGGGCTTGCGCAGGCCGGACTCCAGCCGGGAGAGCGTGCTCACGGAGATGCCGGTGGTCTCCGAGAGGGCCGCGAGGGTCACCTCCCGGTCCTTGCGCAGCCGCCTGAGCCTGGGTCCCACTTCGGCGAGAACGTCGTCGGTACTCATACCCGTATTGCAGAATCGGCAAAGTCGTTTGTCAATCCCGCGTCCGCGGAGCGACCGTGTCGGCATGACGGAGACATACGGCGAGACATACGGCGAGACGTACGAAGTGATCGTTGTCGGTGGCGGCGCGGCAGGCCTGTCCGCCGCCCTGGTCCTCGGCCGGGCCCGGCGCCGCACCCTGCTCGTCGACGCGGGCGAACCGCGCAACGCGCCCGCCGCCCACATGCACGGCTTCCTCACCCGGGACGGCATGCCACCCGCCGAGTTCCTGGCGGTCGGCCGCGAGGAGATCAAGGGGTACGGCGTCGAGCTGGTCCGCGACCGGGTGGTCGAGGTCGCCCCGGGCTTCGCCGTGACCCTGGCGGGCGGACGCGTGGTCCGGGCCCGTCGCCTGGTCCTCGCGACCGGCCTCGAGGACGAGCTCCCCGACGTGCCCGGCGTCGCCGAGCGCTTCGGCAAGGACGTCCTGCACTGCCCGTACTGCCACGGCTGGGAGGTCCGCGACCAGGCCTTCGGTGTGCTCGCCACGAGCCCGCTCAGCGTGCACCAGGCGCTGATGGTCTCCCAGTGGTCGAAGGACGTGACCTTGTTCCTGCACAGGGTCACCGAGTCCGAGCTCCCGGACGACGACCTGCGCAGGCTGGCCGCGGCCGGTGTCCGGGTGGTGCCGGGCGAGGTCGCCGGGCTGGTCGTGACGGACGACCGGATCACCGCCGTACGCCTCGCCGACGGCACGGATCACGCGCGTGAGGTCGTCTTCACCGCGCCCCGGGCCGTCCCGCGGAACGACCTGCTGGAGCGGCTCGGAGCCGAGTTCCAGGAGACGCCTTTCGGCAGGTACCCCGTGGTGGACGGGAACTGGCAGACCACTGTGCCCGGCGTGTACGCCGTGGGCAACGCGGCCGGCTTCGGCGAGCAGGTGATCAACGCGGCGAGCGCCGGGTACCGGGCGGCCGCCACGATCAACGGTGAGCTGCTGATGAGCGACCTCGACGCGGCTGCCGGGGTGTAGACCGACCGCCTCCGGTACACCCTGGAGGCATGTTGCTTGCCCGGCTTGCACAGGTGTCCCAGGACGTCGCCGCGACCTCGGCGCGCTCGAAGAAGATCGCGCTCCTCTCCGAGCTTTTCCGGGACGCCGAGGCGGACGACGTCCCGATCGTCATCCCGTATCTGGCGGGACGGCTCCCGCAGGGCCGGCTCGGCGTCGGCTGGAAGGTGCTGAGCCGCCCGGTCGCCCCGGCCGCGGAGCCGACCCTGACCGTACGCGCGGTGGACGCCCTCTTCAGCGAGCTGGGCAAGGTGGCAGGCGCGGGGTCGCAGACCGAACGCGCCCGACTGGTGGGTGAGTTGATGGGCGCGGCCACAGAGGACGAGCAGCGGTTCCTGTTCGGGCTGATCAGCGGGGAGGTACGGCAGGGCGCGCTGGACGCGGTCGCCACGGAGGGGCTCGCCCAGGCGACGCAGGCGCCTCCCGCCGAGGTACGTCGTGCCGTGATGCTCGCGGGCTCCCTCCAGACGGTGGCCGAGGCCCTGCTCACCGACGGCGCGCCCGCCCTGGACCGCTTCCGCCTCACCGTCGGCCGCCCGGTGATGCCGATGCTGGCGCACAGCGCCTCCTCGGTGGCCGAGGCGGTCGAGAAGCTGGGCACCTGTGCGGTCGAGGAGAAGCTGGACGGTATCCGCGTCCAGATCCACCGGGACGGCGATGTCGTACGGCTGTACACGCGCACCCTCGACGACATCACCGACCGGCTGCCCGAACTGACGGCCGCCGCGCTGGAGTTGAGGGGCGAGCGGTTCATCCTGGACGGCGAGGTGATCGCCTTCGACGAGGCCGGGCGCCCCCGTTCCTTCCAGGAGACCGCGGGCCGGGTCGGCTCCCGCGTGGACGTGACGACGGCCGCCGAGGCGGTCCCCGTCGCCCCCGTCTTCTTCGACGCCCTGTCCGTCGACGACCGCGACCTGCTGGACCTGCCCTTCGCCGAACGGCACGCGGAGCTGGCCCGGTTGGTGCCCGAGCCGATGCGGGTCCGGCGCACGCTGGTGTCCGGGCCCGAGGACGTGGGGGCGGCCGAGGAGTTCCTCGCCGAGACCCTGGAACGCGGCCACGAGGGCGTTGTCGTGAAGTCCCTCGACGCCCCGTACAGCGCGGGCCGGCGCGGTGCGTCCTGGCTGAAGGTCAAGCCCGTGCACACCCTCGACCTGGTGGTGCTGGCCGCCGAGTGGGGCCATGGGCGCCGCACCGGCAAGCTCTCCAACCTGCACCTCGGCGCCCGTACCGCCGACGGCGGCTTCGCCATGCTCGGCAAGACCTTCAAGGGCATGACCGACGCGATGCTCACCTGGCAGACCGAGCGGCTCCAGGAACTGGCGGTGGACAGCAGCGGTTACGTGGTGACCGTACGGCCCGAACTCGTCGTCGAGATCGCCTACGACGGCCTCCAGCGGTCGACCCGCTATCCCGCCGGTGTCACCCTCCGCTTCGCCCGCGTGGTCCGCTACCGCGAGGACAAGCGGCCCGAGGAGGCCGACACCGTGGAGACACTCCTGGCCGCGCATCCCGAGGTGAGGCCATGAGGACGAGCGCGGGGCTGCTGTTGTACCGGCACACCGGCGACAGCCTGGAGGTGTTGCTGGGCCATATGGGCGGTCCGTTCTTCGCGCGGCGGGACGCCGGGGCGTGGACGGTTCCGAAGGGTGAGTACGAGCCCGGGGAGCCCGCCTGGGACGCGGCCCGCCGGGAGTTCCAGGAGGAGCTCGGGCTGCCGCCGCCGGACGGGGAGGCCGTACCTCTGGGCGAGGTGCGGCAGACGAACGGCAAGGTCGTCACGGCGTGGGCGATCGCGGCCGACCTCGATCCGGCGGCCGTGGTGCCGGGGACGTTCAGCATGGAGTGGCCGCCGAAGTCGGGTCGGACACAGGAATTCCCCGAGCTGGACCGCGTCGAGTGGTTCGGCCTGGACCGGGCCCGGGCCGTGATCGTCAAGGCGCAGGCCGCGTTTCTCGACCGGCTGGCTGAGCACTCGGCCTGACGTCCACGCGTTGCGGTCGCCCCCGCGGCGCGGGAAGGTCGAAGCACAGTCAGCTCTTCAGGAGGTCGGTCATGCCCATCGCGACGGTGAACCCGGCGAACGGCGAGACGCTCAAGACGTACGAGGCCATGGGCGAGGAGGAGATCGAACGCAGGCTCCAGCTCGCCGAGGCGACGTTCCGCACCTACCGCACGACGTCCTTCGCGGACCGCGCCCGTCTTCTGAACCGGGCCGCCGAGCTCCTCGACGACGCCCAGCAGGACATCGCCCGGGTCATGACCACCGAGATGGGCAAGCCGGTCAAGCAGGCCCGCGCGGAGGCCGCCAAGTGCGCCAAGGCGATGCGCTGGTACGCCGAGCGCGCCGAGTCGCTGCTGGCCGACGAGGAGCCCGCGGAATACGACGTCAAGGACTCGGGCGCCTCCCGCGCCCTGGTCCGCTACCGGCCGCTCGGGCCCGTGCTCGCGGTGATGCCGTGGAACTTCCCGCTGTGGCAGGTGATCCGCTTCGCCGCGCCCGCGTTGATGGCGGGCAACGTCGGCCTGCTCAAGCACGCCTCGAACGTGCCGCAGACCGCCCTGTTCCTGGAGGACCTCTTCCACCAGGCGGGGTTCCCGGAGGGCTGCTTCCAGACCCTGCTCGTCGGGTCCGGCGCGATCGACGAGATCCTGCGCGACGAGCGCGTCAAGGCGGCCACGCTCACGGGGAGCGAGCCCGCGGGGCGGGCGGTCGCCTCGACCGCCGGCGACATGGTGAAGAAGACCGTGCTGGAGCTCGGCGGCAGCGACCCGTACATCGTCATGCCGTCCGCGGACGTCGACCGGGCCGCCGAGATCGCGGTGACCGCACGTGTGCAGAACAACGGACAGTCCTGCATCGCCGCCAAGCGGTTCATCGTGCACACGGACGTCTACGACCGTTTCGCCGAGCGGTTCGCCGAGGGCATGAAGGCCCTCAAGGTCGGCGATCCGCTGGAGGAGGACACCGAGGTCGGGCCGCTGTCGAGCGAGCAGGGGCGGGCCGACCTGGAGGAACTGGTCGACGACGCCAGGCGCGGCGGGGCGAGTGTGCTGTGCGGCGGACAGCGGCCCGAGGGTCCCGGCTGGTACTACCCGCCGACCGTCGTCGCGGACGTCACCCGCGAGATGCGCATCCACCGCGAGGAGACCTTCGGTCCGGTGGCCACGCTGTACCGGGCCGCCGACCTCGACGAGGCGGTGCTGATCGCCAACGACTCGTCGTTCGGGCTGAGTTCCAACGTCTGGACCCGGGACGACGCCGACGTCGACCGGTTCGTACGGGACCTGGAGGCCGGCGGGGTGTACGTCAACGGGATGACCGCCTCGCATCCCGCGTTCCCGTTCGGCGGAGTGAAGCGATCCGGGTACGGGCGTGAGCTGTCCGGGCACGGAATCAGGGAGTTCTGCAACATCACGACGGTTTGGCACGGAGCGTGACACTTGCGCGGCTAACATCCCGGGTGTGAACCGCGAAGTGACTCTGCCTCTGATCGTCGATGACCGCGGGACCCTGCAAGTCGCCGCCGCCGACGTGAGCAAGCTGCTCCGCAGTCTCGGCGGGCGGTGGCTGCACCTGGTCGAGGCCGGGGCGGAGGGGCTGGACGAGGATACGGTCGCCGCGCTGACGATCGAGCTGGCGAAGCTGGCCGACCGGATCGATGTGGCGTGCATCGCGCACAGTAGCGGTGGGGCGCCGTAAGGACTGCTCGTTCACTGCCGTGTGCGGCTTCGCCGACCCGGCGGACGGGTCGGCGAAGACATGTTTTCCGACGTCGTCAGCGGATGGACATGCCGGACAGGGTCCGGGCGATGACCAGTCGCTGGATCTCGCTGGTGCCCTCGAAGATCGTGTAGATCGCCGCGTCACGGTGCATGCGCTCCACCGGGTACTCCCGGGTGTAGCCGTTGCCGCCCAGGATCTGGACCGCCTGCGCGGTGACCTTCTTCGCCGTCTCACTCGCGAACAGCTTGGACATCGAGCCCTCGGCCGCCGTGAACTGCTTCCCGTTGATCGCCATCCAGGAGGCACGCCAGACCAGGAGACGGGCCGCGTCGATGGAGGTCCGCATGTCCGCGAGCTGGAAGGCCACGCCCTGGTTGTCGATGATCGGCCGCCCGAACTGCTCGCGCGTCTTGGCGTAGTCGAGGGCGACCTCGTACGCGGCCCGGGCGGTGCCCACGGCCATCGCGCCCACGGCGGGCCGCGAGGCCTCGAACGTGGCCATCGCCGCGTTCTTCACCCTCTCGCCGCCGCTCTTCGCCCGCTCCCGGGCCCGGGCGAGGCGCTGGTCGAGCTTCTCCTTGCCGCCGAGGAGGCAGGAACCGGGCACCCGCACGTTCTCCAGCACGACCTCGGCGGTGTGCGAGGCGCGGATGCCGTGCTTCTTGAACTTCTGGCCCTGGGACAGCCCCTGCGTGTTCGGCGGCACGATGAAGGACGCGTGGCCCTTGGAGCCGAGCTCCGGGTCGACGACCGCGACGACGACGTGGACGTTGGCGATGCCGCCGTTGGTCGCCCAGGTCTTGGTGCCGTTGAGCACCCACTCGTCCTTGGCTTCGTCGTACACGGCACGGGTGCGCATGGAGGCCACGTCGGAGCCGGCGTCCGGCTCGGAGGAGCAGAACGCGGCGACCTTGACGTCGTTCGCGTCGCCGTACATCTGGGGAATCCAGGTGCCGATCTGTTCCTCGGTTCCGTTGGCGAGAACGCCCACGGCGGCCAGTCCGGTGCCTACGATCGACAGGGCGATGCCCGCGTCGCCCCAGAACAGCTCCTCCATCGCCATCGGGATACCGAGCCCGGTGGGGTCGAAGTACTGCTGGGCGTAGAAGTCGAGGGAGTAGATGCCTACCTTCGCGGCCTCCTGGATGACCGGCCAGGGAGTCTCCTCACGCTCGTCCCATTCGGCGGCCGCGGGGCGGATGACGTCGGCGGCGAAGCCGTGCAGCCAGTCCCGGACCTCCTTCTGTTCGTCGTTGAGCTCCATGGTGAACTCGGCCATGTCCCCTCCAGCGGCGACGCACGTGCATGTTACTTGCGGTAACCCGAGTCTGTTACCCACGGGTAGGAAAAGTCAACTCCCGATGACCAGTCAGCAGCCTGTTCGATGTCAATCGCCTGTCGGGTGTTAGTTTGCGCAGGCGTTACCGATTCAGCACGGGTGGGGAGAGCTCATGGACACCACACAGCGGACCGATCAGCAGCGGTCCGCCGACCGCCGTCGGCGCGAGCTGCTGGAGGCCGCGGACAGAGTGGTGCTGCGCGACGGGCCGCAGGCCTCTATGAACGCCATCGCCGCGGAGGCCGGCATCACCAAGCCGATCCTGTATCGGCACTTCGGTGACAAGGGAGGACTCTACGCCGCGCTCGCCAAGCGGCACACCGACGCGCTGCTGGACTCGCTGCGGGCGGCGCTGGACGCTCCCGCGGACCGGCGTGAGCGGGTCGAGGCCACGTTGGACACCTACCTGGCGGCGATCGAGGCCCGGCCTCAGGTGTACCGATTCCTGATGCACCCCTCCGAGGGGGGCCAGGTCGGGGATCAGGGGTTCGATGTCGGTAAGCATTCCGCGCCCTTGTTGCGCAGGATGGGTGAAGAGTTGGGGCAGGTCATCGAGGAACGGCTGGATCTGGGGCCCGGCAGTCAGCTGCTTGCCCGGGTGTGGGGGCACGGGGTGGTCGGGATGATGTACGCGGCGGGTGACTGGTGGCTCGGGGAGCGGCCTTGTTCTCGGGCCGAGTTGGTGCGGAGCATGGCGGACCTGTTGTGGGGGCGGCTCGCTGCCGCGGGGGACAAGGTGGGAGGTCCGGGGTTCTGATCGTTGAATCCCGGGTGCGGGGCCGTGGGGGCTGGTCGCGCAGTTCCCCGCGCCCCTACGTGGGTTCACCCGCCCGGCGCCAAGGGGCCCGCCGCACCTCTCGCATCAACTTGCGGTGACGCCATCCCTTCACGTGGTCCGCGTAGACCTTGCCTGCCAAGTGGTCGCACTCGTGCTGAAGGCAGCGGGCGAAAAACCCTGTCCCATGGACCGTGATCGGCTCACCCGTCATCGTGAACCCCTCCACCACCGCGTGGTCGTGGCGCTCCGTCCCCGCCTCCAGGCCCGGCAGGGACAGGCAGCCTTCGGGGCCCCTGAGCACCACACCGTCCGCCTCCACCAGGCGTGGGTTGACCACATGCCCCAGGTGGCGGACCTCCTCGTCGTCCGGGCAGTCGTACACGAACACGCTCAGGGGGACGCCCACTTGGTTCGCCGCGAGGCCCACTCCCTCGTACGCGTACATCGTCGCGAACAGGTCCTCCACGAGCGTCGCCAGTTCCGGGCCGAAGTCCGATACGTCCTCGCAGGGTTCGTGCAGCACGGGGCTGCCGAGGAGGGTGAGGGGCCGGACCCGGCCACGGGTGCCCGGAATGGAGCCGTTTCGCATGGCCGCAAGGGTACGGCGATTCGGGAGTGCCTAAGGATCTCGATAGGCTGAGGTCCACACCACGTGGCCGGAGGCTGAGGCGCGGCGCGTACGCAAGGAGGATCGAGATCTGATGACAGGCAACTCGGACCCGCTCTCGCCGCGGGCCAAGCTGGCCGTGACGGCGGGCAAGGCCGTCGCGGCGGCATCCCGAGCCGCGGGCCGCGGCAGTGGTTCGGTCATCGGCGGCAAGGTGGCCCTCAAACTCGACCCCGACCTCCTCGCCCGGCTCGCCCAGCACCTGGACGTCGTCCTCGTCTCGGCGACCAACGGAAAGACCACCACGACCCGTCTGATCGCGGAGGCGCTCGGTGCCGCCGGGCCCGTCGTCTCCAACGCCCTCGGCGCCAACATGCCGGCCGGCATCACCTCGGCGCTCGCCGGTGGTTCGGACGCCCGGTTCGGGGTCATCGAGGTCGACGAGAAGTACCTCGCGGGCGTGGCCCGGGACACCGACCCCAAGTGCATCGCCCTGCTGAACCTCTCCCGCGACCAGCTCGACCGCGCCGCCGAGACCCGCATGCTCGCCGAGAACTGGCGCGAGGGGCTGGCGGGTTCGAAGGCCGTCGTCGTCGCCAACGCCGACGACCCGCTCGTCGTGTGGGCCGCCTCGTCCTCCCCCAACGTCATCTGGGTCGCCGCCGGACAGATGTGGAAGGACGACGCCTGGTCGTGCCCGTCCTGCGGTGGGGTGATGCAGCGGCCGGGCGACGACTGGTTCTGCGGCGAGTGCGGGTTCCGCCGGCCCACGCCCAGCTGGGCGCTCTCCGGTGACCACGTCCTCGACCCGCACGGGTCCGCCTGGCCGATCCACCTCCAGCTGCCCGGCCGCGCCAACAAGGCCAACGCGGCTTCCTCCGCCGCCGTGGCCGCCGTCTTCGGCGTGCCGCCGCAGGTCGCGCTGGAACGCATGTACCAGGTGCAGGCCGTCGCGGGGCGTTACGACGTCGTCCAGTTCCAGCAGCGCGACCTGCGCCTGCTGCTCGCGAAGAACCCGGCGGGCTGGCTCGAGACGTTCAGCCTGATCGACCCGCCGCCGACCCCGGTGATCCTCTCCGTCAACGCCCGCGGCGCCGACGGCACCGACACCTCCTGGCTGTGGGACGTCGACTACACCCGGCTCACCGGCCACCCGATCTGCGTGATCGGCGACCGCAAGCTCGACCTCGCGGTGCGCCTGGAGGTCGCGAACCAGAACTTCCAGGTCTGCGACAACCTCGACCAGGCCGTGTCGATGAGCCCTCCGGGCCGCATCGAGGTCATCGCGAACTACACCGCCTTCCAGGACCTGCGCCGCCGCGTCGGCAACTGACTCAGGGGACTTTTGTGAGCGACAACCAACTGCGGATCGTCTGGATCTACCCCGACCTGCTCAGCACCTACGGGGACCAGGGCAACGCCCTCGTCATCGAGCGCCGGGCCCGCCAGCGCGGCCTCGACGTGGCCCGCCTGGACGTGCGCAGCGATCAGGCGATCCCGACCTCCGGCGACATCTACCTGATCGGCGGCGGCGAGGACCGGCCCCAGCGGCTGGCGGCCGAGCGGCTGCGCCGGGACGGCGGTCTGCACCGGGCCGTGGGCAACGGCGCGATCGTCTTCTCGGTGTGTGCCGGCTACCAGATCCTCGGCCACGAGTTCATCAACGACCTCGGCCAGCGCGAGCCCGGCCTCGGCCTGCTCGACGTGGTCTCCGTGCGCGGCGAGGGCGCGCGCTGTGTCGGTGACGTGCTCGCCGACATCGACCCGCGCCTAGGCCTGCCCCCGCTGACCGGCTTCGAGAACCACCAGGGCGTCACCCACCTCGGCCCCACCGCCCGCCCGTTCGCCAACGTCAAGCTGGGCAACGGCAACGGCACCGGGGACGGCACGGAGGGGGCGTACAACGACACGGTCTTCGGCACGTACATGCACGGACCCGTGCTCGCGCGCAACCCGCTGATCGCGGACCTGCTGCTGAAGCTGGCCCTCGACGTGAACGCGCTGCCGCCGACCGACGACCGCTGGTACGAGGCCCTGCGCAACGAACGCATCGCGGCCGCGCAGCAGCCCGCCTGAGCAGAGCGTCCACCTCGATTCCAGCCGGCTGTCACCGGCCCGTCTGACGAGGTGTCCGCACAGGTGAGCGGACTCGTCCAGTAGGCGGACGCGTGCTTCGGCCCCGCCCCCTCCTGCCGCTAGGGTGGCGGGGTTCGAGCCGGACAGCGTGGTCCGGACCCGTGCCACGTTCACTCGCTGAGAAGGTTCCCGCGGCTATGCGCATTGGTGTCCTCACGTCCGGCGGCGACTGCCCCGGCCTGAACGCCGTCATCCGGTCCGTCGTGCACCGTGCCGTCGCCGACCACGGCGACGAGGTCATCGGCTTCCGGGACGGCTGGAAGGGCCTCCTGGAATGCGACTACCTCAAGCTCGAC
Source organism: Streptomyces sp. NPDC005303 (assembly GCF_040607335.1). NCBI lineage: Bacteria > Bacillati > Actinomycetota > Actinomycetes > Kitasatosporales > Streptomycetaceae > Streptomyces > Streptomyces sp. NPDC005303. The sequence goes on from NZ_JBEXGM010000009.1 coordinate 183,933, forward strand.
CTCGACGCGGTGAACGGCATCCTGGCCCGCGGCGGCACGATCCTCGGCTCCTCCCGGGTCCAGCCCTCCCATCTGCGGGACGGCGTGGAGCGGGCCAAGGGACATGTCGAGGAGCTCGGACTCGACGCGATCATTCCCATCGGCGGTGAGGGCACGCTCAAGGCGGCCCGGCTGATGTCGGACGCCGGTCTGCCGATCGTGGGCGTGCCGAAGACGATCGACAACGACATCGCGGTCACGGACGTCACCTTCGGGTTCGACACGGCCGTCGGGGTCGCGACCGAGGCGCTCGACCGGCTCAAGACCACCGCCGAGTCCCACCAGCGGGTGCTCGTCGTCGAGGTCATGGGACGGCACACCGGGTGGATAGCGCTGCACTCCGGGATGGCGGCGGGCGCCCACGCCATCGTCGTGCCCGAGCGGCCCTTCGACATCGAGGAGCTGGCCCGGCGGGTCGGGGAGCGCTTCGCGGCGGGGAAGCGGTTCGCGATCGTCGTCGCGGCCGAAGGGGCCAAGCCGGCGCCCGGTTCCATGGACTTCGACGAGGGCGCCAAGGACATCTACGGGCACGAGCGCTTCGCCGGGATCGCCCGCCAGCTGTCGATCGAGCTGGAGGAGCGGCTGGGGAAGGAAGCCCGGCCGGTCATCCTCGGGCATGTGCAGCGCGGCGGTACGCCGACCGCGTACGACCGGGTGCTCGCCACCCGGTTCGGCTGGCACGCGGTGGAGGCCGTGCACCGTGGGGAGTTCGGTCACATGACCGCTCTGCGGGGGACCGACATCGTGATGGTGCCGCTGGCGGAGGCCGTGGAGACGTTGAAGACGGTGCCGGAGGACCGGTACGCGGAAGCGGAGTGCGTGCTCTAGATCAGGTCGTACGGCAGTGAGGAGTCCGCCCCCCGGTCGCAGCCGCGGCCGGGGGCGGTTCTAGTCTGTGTGGCGGACAGACTCGTACAACCCCCACGAATCAGGAGCCGCCGCGATGGACCACAGCGGGCACGGCATGACGCACGATCTGCCGCCGTTCACGCTGGGCCGAGGGCTGCAGTGGTCGGCCGACCCCTTCTTCCTCGTCGCCTGCCTCCTCGCGCTCGGCCTCTACGCCTGGGGAGTCGTGCGGCTGCGGCGGCGGGGGGACGCGTGGTCCGTGGGGCGGACCGTCTCCTACGTGGCCGGTGTGCTGACCATCGGGCTGATGATGTGCACGAGGCTGAACGACTACGGCATGGTCATGTTCAGCGTGCACATGGTGCAGCACATGGTGATCAGCATGCTGTCGCCGATCCTCATCCTGCTCGGCGCCCCGGTCACTCTGGCCCTTCGGGCGGTGCCCGTCGCGGGCAAGGGGCGCAAGGGGCCCCGTGAGCTGCTGCTCGCGCTGTTGCACAGCCGGTACATGCGGATCATCACGCATCCGGCGTTCACCATTCCGCTGTTCATCGCGAGCCTGTACGGCCTCTACTTCACGCCGATCTTCGACTTCCTGATGGGGTCGAAGACCGGGCACGTCGCGATGATGGTGCACTTCCTCGCCGTAGGCGTCGTCTTCTTCTGGCCGATCATCGGCGTCGACCCGGGGCCGCACCGGCCCGGGTATCTGATGCGGATGCTGGAGCTGTTCGCCGGGATGCCGTTCCATGCGTTCTTCGGCATCGCGCTGATGATGGCGTCGGAGCCCATGGTGGAGACGTTCAAGCATCCGCCCGCCTCGCTCGGCATCGACGCGCTCTCCGACCAGAACTACGCCGGCGGTATCGCCTGGGCGTTCAGCGAGATCCCCTCCGTACTGGTCCTGATCGCCCTGCTGTTCCAGTGGTACGGCTCCGAACAGCGACAGGCCAAGCGCAGCGACCGGGCCGCGGACCGGGACGGCGACAAGGAACTCGAGGCGTACAACGCATATTTGGCCTCATTGAGCACCCACGAGCGTTAAAGGCTTCGCCTTTCCGAAGCATTCAGTAGCATGAAGCGCGTTGGGGGAACCGCCAGGGGGAGCGGTCATGACACTTCGCGCATTTATGCACAGGATCGCCGTACTGGCGATTTTCTCACTGCTGCTGAGCGGTTGTGAGAAGGGAAATCCACTGACGGTGGTCAAGGCGGTCGCCGTCGGCGTGCCCTCGCTCGCGCCGTTCTTCGAGGAGAACAGCGGACTGGGCGAGGACGCCGCCACCGTGCGGGCGCAGCCCGTACGAGGAAGTCTTCAGCAGGGGGACACACCCGGTCTGTACGGCGGCAGCAAGAAGCCGACCATCTGTGACGTCGCACGACTCGAACGATTCCTCACCGACCCCAGGAATCACGCCAAGGCACAGGCATGGGCAGGCGTGCTGGACATCGGCACGGACGAGATACCGGAATATCTCGATCGGCTCACACCGGTTCTGTTGCGTCACGACACTCTCGTCGTGAACCACGACTACAAAAAGGAAAAGGCCGTCCCGTACAACTCCTTGCTCCAGGCGGGAATCGCGATTCTCGTGGATGAACAAGGGCTTCCGGCTGTGAAGTGCTCGTGTGGAAATCCACTGCGGCCCTTCAAGGGTGACACCAGCCGGATTTCCGTCCGGTTCGAGGACGGCAACAAGAAGTGGGCGGGATACGAACGTGAGTCCGTGGTGGCCGTGAAACCGGCGCCGCGGAAACTGGAACGGGTCGCTCTCGTCGACGTCCAGGAGCCCGCCCGTGGCATCAACCGCCCGGTCGGCACCACCGGCGCGAAGGACACCGCCTTCGACGCGAGGAAGCGAGGCAGGGTGCCGGACCTGGCGGGGACGACTTTCGCCCAGGCCGACCGGGAGCTGGTCGACGCCGGGCTGGCGGCCGGGTACGCCGGTCAGGACGCGCCTTCCGGGGACGCGAAGGTCACGGCGACCGATCCACCCGCGGGGACGGAGGTGCCGTTCGGACGGTACGTGATGCTGACCGTGGCCGAGGGCGGCACGAGTGCCTCCGGCGGGGGGACCGGGCCGACCACCACTCCCCCGCCGCCGTCCTCGAAGGCACCGCCGCCTTCCGAAGCATCGGGTTCGTCGGGATCATCGGGTTCGTCGGGTTCATCGGGTTCATCGGGTTCATCGGGTTCATCGGGTTCATCGGGTTCTTCCAGCGGGCGGCCCGGGGTGTCCGCTTCGAAGCCGCCGTCGTCGTCACCGCCGCCGTCGAGTACGGCTCCCCGCTCACCGTCGCCCGAGAAGTCGAGCAGTCGGCCGAGCCCGCCGCCCTCGACCGGATCGCCCCCGACCAGCGCCCCGGTGACCAGCAGTGCGCCCGCTTCGCCACCGACGACGACCAGCGCGCCCGTCACGAACCGGCCGGCGACCAGCGAGCCCGCGACCACGCGGCCCGCCACCTCACAGCCGGCCACCAGCGAGCCCCCGACCGGCCGGCCCGCGACCAGTGAGCCCGCCACCGACGGGCCGAGCAGCGCCGTCGCCACCTAGCGTCCCGCAGAACCGGAGGGGCACCGGATGCCTTCAGGATCACCGACGTCGGGAGTGGGCCGGGTCATCGCCGGCCGGTATCTGCTGCTGAACCCGCTCGGCAGCGGCGGCATGGGCCATGTCTGGCTCGCCCACGACCAGAGACTCGCCTGCGAGGTCGCGCTCAAGGAGATCGTGTTCCGTGACGCGGTGGAGGCAGGGCATGAGCGGGAGGCCCGGGTGGCGCGGGCTCGCGCGGAAGCCCGGCACGCGGCGGGGCTGCGCGGCCACCCGCACGTGGTGACCGTGCACGACGTGCTGGAGCACGAGGGGCTGCCGTGGATCGTCATGGAGTACGTCGCGGACGCCGTGGACCTGCGCGACCTGGTCGAGACCCGCGGACCGCTCGCCCCGGCGGAGTGCGCCCGCGTCGGCCTCGCCGTGCTCGACGCGCTGACCGCCGGGCACCAGCGGGGTGTGCTGCACCGGGACGTGAAGCCGGCGAACATCCTGCTGGCGCCGGACCGCTCGGGATCGCCGTACGGACGCGTCCTGCTCACCGACTACGGCATCTCCCTGCAGCCGGACGCCGGGGAGACCCGGTACACGCTGGCGTCGGTGCTGGTGGGCACGGCGGGCTATCTGGCGCCGGAGCGGGCCACGGGCGGCACGCCCACCCCGGCCGCCGACCTATTCTCCCTCGGCTGCACGCTGTACCACGCGGTGGAGGGCGTGGGTCCCTTCGAACGGGAGTCGCATCTCGCCGAGGTGACCGCGGTGGTCATGGAGGAGCCGCGGCCCGCCGTGCGCGCCGGTGCGCTGGGCCCCGTACTCCGGGCGCTGCTCGCCAAGGACCCCGGGCAGCGGCTGTCGGCGGCGGAGGCGGAGGCCGCGCTGTCGCGGATCGTGACGCCCGAGGCCGAGCCGTACGTCCGGACGCAGAGCGACCTCGGTTCCCAGCCGCCCTGGGCGGCTGTACAGGCGCCGCCGCCTCCGGACGGACACCGGCCGCCCCCCGAGGCGCTTCCGGCTCAGGGTGGCCATCGGCGGGAGCGCTCGCACGCCCTGCGGGCCGTTCTCGCCTGTGGTCTCGGGCTGCTCCTGGCCCTGGGCGGTGTGTGGTACGCCATGGCCGACCGGTCCTCGGACGGGGGCGGACCGCAGGGCGCGCGGCAGCCGTACGGGGAGACGGTCGGGCTCACGAAACCGCTGCGGGACGGCGACTGCCTGATCGCCGACTGGCCGGGTTCGGAGCGGTTCCGGGGGACGCCCCGGCTGCGGCTGGACCCCACGTGCGGCACAGCCCCGGACGGCCAGGTGACGGCCTTCGTCGCGGCCGCCTCGGCGGACGAGGCACGGCGGACGGGGGCGGCGCGGTGCGAGAAGCGGACCCGGGAGATCCGGGGCCGGCTGGCGGACGTCCGCAGCGAGGCCGTCGTACCGACCGAGGGCGGATTCGTGGCCGCGGGACGGCGTACCGCGTGTCTGGTGCTGGGCGGGAACGGGCCGCTGTACGGGCCGGTCGGCAGCCGTCGCAGGATGGGCTCGGGGTTCGCGGACACGGCGACCATGCAGCGACGGGACTGTCTGGACGTGCGCACCAACCGGGACGCCCGGCTGGTCTCCTGCCAGGGCTCCTACGACGAGCAGGTGCTCGGATTCACCCGACTGGCCCCCGACGTCACACTGTCCGAGGCGCGGACCGAGTCGGACACGGCGTGCGCGCGGGACGTGCCGCCGGGCGACTACGGCTTCGATCCGTCCGTGTACACGGCGGGCTCCTGGACCAGTGAGGGGCCCTGGAAGAACGGCACACATTTTGTCGTGTGCACCGTACGCAGGCAGAACGGGGGCACCATGGAGGGGGACGAATCCTGAGGAGGGTGTTGCGATGCCCGGTACCGGTTCCACGGATGGCTCGACCCGGACGATGGGGGTGCTCACCGTCGGCGCTCTCGTCGCGGTGACCGCCTACACGGTGGCGCTCGGCAGCAACGGCTGGCTGTGGTTCGGCTGGGTCGTGCTGGGCCTGATCACTCTCGGCATGGTGGCCACCCGCAGCACCTGACGTTCAGCCGTCCGTGAGACGGCCCGCCGAGTGCACGCCCGGCTGGTACTTGGGCAGCCGGGCGGTGATCTTCATGCCCGCGCCGACGGCGGTCTCGATGACGAGGCCGTAGGAGTCCCCGTACACCTGGCGGAGCCGGTCGTCGACGTTGGACAGGCCGATACCGCCCGAGGGGCTGACCTCGCCCGCGAGGATACGGCGGAGCAGGACCGGGTCCATGCCGGCGCCGTCGTCCTCGATGACGACGAGGGCCTCGGCGCCCGCGTCCTGGGCGGTGATCTGGAGCCGGCATTTCTCGGTCTTGCCCTCCAGACCGTGCTTGATGGCGTTCTCGACCAGGGGCTGAAGGCACAGGAACGGCAGGGTGACCGGCAGTACCTCCGGGGCGATCTGGAGGGTGACGGAGAGGCGGTCGCCGAAGCGTGCCCTGACGAGCGCCAAGTAGTGGTCGATGGCGTGGAGTTCGTCGGCGAGGGTGGTGAAGTCGCCGTGCCTGCGGAACGAGTAGCGGGTGAAGTCGGCGAACTCGAGGAGCAGTTCGCGGGCGCGCTCGGGGTCGGTGCGGACGAACGAGGCGATCACCGCGAGCGAGTTGAAGATGAAGTGCGGGGAGATCTGGGCCCGAAGTGCCTTGATCTCGGCCTCGATCAGCCGGGTGCGGGACTGGTCGAGGTCGGCCAGTTCCAGCTGGACGCTGACCCAGCGGGCGACCTCCCCGGCAGCGCGGACCAGGACCGCGGACTCGCGCGGCGCGCAGGCGACCAGGGCGCCGTGGACACGGTCGTCGACGGTCAGCGGGGCGACCATCGCCCAGCGGACCGGGCAGTCGGGGGCGTCGCAGGTGAGCGGGAAGGCCTCGCCGCGGCCGGTCTCCAGGGGGCCCGCGAGGCGTTCCATGATCTCGGTGCGGTGATGGCTGCCCACACCGTCCCAGACCAGGACCTGCTTCCGGTCGGTGAGGCACAGCGCGTCCGTGCCGAGCAGCGAGCGCAGTCTGCGGGCCGACTTGCGGGCGGTCTCCTCCGTCAGCCCGGCCCGCAGCGGGGGCGCCGCCAGGGAGGCGGTGTGCAGGGTCTCGAAGGTGGCGTGTTCGACGGGGGTGCCGAGGCCGCCCAGGGTCTGCGGGCGGGCCGTGCGCCGGCCCAGCCAGAAGCCGGCGGCCAGCAGCGGGAGGATCGCCACGCACAGGCCGGCCAGGAATCCGCTCATGCCGTCACCCGCCTCATGCCTTTACCTCCGCCCACAGCTCCTCCGGCAGATGGAAGCGGGCCAGGATCGCCGCCGTGCCCGCGGGTACCCGGCCCGCGGTGGCCAGGGACACCAGCACCATGGTGAGGAAGCCGAGCGGCACCGACCAGAGCGCGGGCCAGGCGAGCAGGGAGTGCAGGGTTCCTGTCGCCGGGAGTCCCGCCATGGTCGCGGCCACGGCCAGGAAGGCGGAGCCGCCGCCGACCAGCATGCCCGCGGCGGCGCCGGGCGGGGTCAGCCGCCGCCACCAGATGCCGAGCACGAGCAGCGGGCAGAAGGAGGACGCGGAGACGGCGAAGGCGAGCCCGACCGCGTCGGCGACGGGCAGTCCGCCGACCAGGACGCTCGCGGCGAGCGGGGCGCACATCGCGAGGACCGTGCCGAGCCGGAAGTGCCGTACGCCGCGCGAGGGCAGGACGTCCTGGGTGAGCACGCCCGCTACGGCCATGGTGAGCCCGGAGGCCGTGGACAGGAACGCGGCGAAGGCGCCGCCCGCCACCAGCGCGCCCAGCAGGTCGCCGCCGAGGCCGCCGATCATGCGCTCCGGGAGCAGGAGGACGGCCGCGTCGGCGTCGCCGGTGAGGGTGAGTTCGGGGGCGTACAGGCGGCCGAGGGCGCCGTAGACCGGGGGCAGGAGGTAGAAGCAGCCGATCAGGCCGAGGACGGCGACCGTGGTGCGGCGGGCGGCGACGCCGTGCGGGCTGGTGTAGAAGCGGACGACGACGTGCGGCAGGCCCATGGTGCCGAGGAAGGTGGCGAGGATCAGTCCGTACGTGGCGTACAGGGGCCGTTCCTCGCGGCCCGCGGCCAGGGAGGTCGACATGCCGTCGCTGGTGCCGCGGTCGGCGGCGGGGACGGTGGTGCCCTTGGTGAAGGTGAGGCGGGTGCCCCGTTCGATGTGGTGGGTGCCGACGGAGAGTTCGAACTTCTGGTCGTCGTGTGTGCGGCCGTCGACCGTGCCGGTGACGGTGACGGTCAGGGGGCGCTCCAGCTTGAGGTCGAGGGTGGAGTCGACGCGGACGACGCGTTGTTCGCGGAAGGTGGCCGGTTCGTCGAAGGCGTGGCTGGGGGCACCGTCGCCCTGCCAGGCGAGGATGAGGAAGAGGGCGGGGACGAGCAGGGCGGTGAGTTTGAGCCAGTACTGGAAGGCCTGCACGAAGGTGATGCTGCGCATGCCGCCCGCGGCGACGGTAGCGACGACGACGGCGGCGACGATCACTCCGCCGAGCCACTGGGGTGCCCCGGTGAGGACCGTCAACGTCAGCCCGGCGCCCTGGAGTTGGGGCAGCAGGTAGAGCCAGCCGACGCCGACGACGAAGGCGCCCGCGAGCCGCCTGACGGCCTGCGAGGCGAGCCGGGCCTCGGCGAAGTCGGGGAGGGTGTAGGCGCCGGAGCGGCGCAGCGGGGCGGCGACGAAGAGGAGCAGGACGAGATAGCCGGCCGTGTAGCCGACCGGGTACCAGAGCATGTCGGGGCCCTGGACGAGGACCAGCCCGGCGATGCCGAGGAAGGAGGCGGCGGAGAGGTACTCGCCGCTGATGGCGGCGGCGTTGAGGCGGGGGCCGACGGTGCGCGAGGCGACGTAGAAGTCGGAGGTGGTGCGGGAGATGCGCAGGCCGAAGGCGCCGACGAGGACGGTGGCGACGACGACCAGCGCGACGGCCGGTACCGAGTAGCTGGAGTTCATCGGTCCTCGACCAGCCGTACGAAGTCCCGTTCGTTGCGCTCGGCCCGGCGCACGTACCAGCGGGCCAGCAGGACCATCGGGACGTACAGGCCGAAGCCGAGGACGCCCCATTCGAGGCGGTGGGCGTCGGGCATGGCCGCGAAGAGCAGCGGGAGCGGGCCGATGAGCAGTCCGAGGAAGGCGAACACCGCGAGGGCGGCCCGGAGTTGGGTGCGCATCAGGGAGCGGACGTAGGTGTGGCCGAGGGTGGTCTGTTCGTCGATCTCGGTGCGGGGCCGGTAGTAGCCGGAGGCGGGGCGGCCGCGGCGGGGCGGGCCGGTGACGACGACGCGCCGCTCGACCGGGTCCTGAGGCATGGCTACGGCCTCCTCATCAGCAGGTCCCGCAGCTCGCGCGTGTGGCGGCGGCTGACCTGGAGTTCCTCGCCGCCGACGAGGACGCTCACCGTGCCCGCGTCCAGGCGGAGTTCGCCGACGTGGCGCAGGGCTACGAGATGGCGGCGGTGGATGCGGACGAAACCGCGGGAGCGCCAGCGCTCCTCCAGCGTGGACAGCGGGATCCGTACGAGGTGGCTGCCCCGGTCGGTGTGCAGCCGGGCGTAGTCGCCCTGGGCCTCGACGTGGGTGATGTCGTCGACGGCGATGAACCGGGTCACTCCGCCGAGTTCGACGGGTATGTGGTCGGGGTCGGGTTCGTGCACGGGGATGCGGGGGGCGGCGTCGAGGCGTTCGGCGGCGCGGCGGACGGCCTCCGCGAGGCGTTCCTTGCGGACCGGTTTGAGGACGTAGTCGACGGCCTTGAGGTCGAAGGCCTGGACGGCGAAGTCCTCGTGGGCGGTGACGAACACGACGAGCGGCGGCTTGGCGAAGCCGGTGAGCAGCCGGGCCAGGTCGAGGCCGTCGAGGCCGGGCATGTTGATGTCGAGGAAGACGACGTCGATCGCCTCGGGCCCGTGCGGCCCGGACTCCAGCGCGCGGTTGATGCGACGCAGCGCCTCGGTGGCGTCACCGGCGCCCTCCACGCTGCCGATCCGGGGGTCGGCGTTCAGCAGGTAGAGCAGTTCCTCCAGCGAGGGGCGTTCGTCGTCGACAGCCAGGGCGCGCAGCATGACCCCGGAGTCTAGGAGTAATTCGTACGACTGGACACGTGCGGAGATGCGGACGCCCCGCTGGATACAGTGCCGACATGAACAGCAGGACCCCCGCGTTCGACGAGCTCGACCGGAAGATCATCACCGCCCTGATGGCGAACGCCAGGACTTCCTTCGCGGAGATCGGTTCGGCGATCGGGCTGTCCTCCACGGCGGTGAAGCGGCGGGTGGACCGGCTGCGGGAGACCGGGGTGATCACCGGGTTCACGGCCACGGTGGAGCCGTCGGCGCTGGGCTGGCGCACGGAGGCGTACGTGGAGGTGTACTGCGAGGGCGCGGCCCCGCCGCGGCGGCTCGCGGAGGTGGTCCGCAACCATCCGGAGATCACCGCGGCGATGACGGTGACCGGCGGCGCGGACGCCCTGCTGCATGTGCGGGCGCGGGACGTGGAGCACTTCGAGGAGGTGCTGGAACGCATCCGCGTGGAGCCGTTCATCCGGAAGACGATCAGCGTGATGGTGCTGTCCCACCTCATCCCGGAAAGCCCCGAGGCGGGGGCGACCCAGCCTGCTCCCGAATAAACGTCCGCGGACGCAGCAGTCATGCGTCATGTCCGTCGAATACGCAGTGTTCCTGCGCCGACACGCAATTGTCGTTGCTTGTCGTGCGTGACCGTCACTTCCTACCTTGGTGTCAACCCTCAGTACACACCGCAGGAAGCGGAGGAACCCCTCTGTGTCCGACTCCCGTGTGCCGCGCCGACGGCGTTTCCTCGTCTGCGAACCCAGACACTTCGCCGTGCAGTACGCGATCAATCCCTGGATGCATCCCGACACCCATGTGGATGTGGACCTCGCGCAGGAGCAGTGGCGGACACTGATCCGCGCCTATGAGGCCCACGGTCACAGCGTCGACGCCGTGGAACCGGTCCCCGGTCTCCCGGACATGGTCTTCGCCGCGAACTCGGCGGTCGTCGTCGGCGGCCGCGTCTTCGGCTCCCTCTTCCACGCGCCGGAGCGGCGCCCCGAGTCCACGCACTACGACCTGTGGTTCAAGAAGGCGGGCTTCGACGTCCAGCGCCCCCAGGCGGTCTGCGAGGGCGAGGGTGATCTCGTCTGGACGGGCCGGTACGTGCTGGCGGGCACCGGGTTCCGCACGACCCGGGAGGCGCACCGCGAGGTGCAGGAGTTCTTCGGCCACCCGGTGATCAGCCTGACGCTGGTGGACCCGCACTTCTACCACCTGGACACCGCGCTGTTCGTCCTGGACGAGAACAACATCGCCTATTACCCGGAGGCCTTTTCGCCGGGCAGCCGCGAGGTACTCGCACAGCTGTACCCGGACGCGGTGCTCGCGACCCATGACGACGCGATGGCGTTCGGTCTGAACTCCGTGTCCGACGGCCGGCACGTCTTCATCGCCCCGCAGGCCGAGGCCCTCGCCCTGCGCCTCGACGACCACGGCTATGTCCCCGTCCCCGTCGACCTGTCCGAGCTCCACAAGGCCGGCGGCGGCATCAAGTGCTGCACCCAGGAGATCCGCTCATGACCGCACCCGTAGGCACGCGTTCCTCCGCCGATCTCATCCGCGCCGAGGAGCCGGTCCTCGCGCACAACTACCATCCGCTGCCCGTGGTCGTCGCCCGGGCCGAGGGGACCTGGGTGGAGGACGTGGAGGGCCGCCGCTACCTCGACATGCTGGCCGGGTACTCCGCGCTGAACTTCGGCCACCGCCACCCGGCGCTGATCGAGGCGGCCCACCGGCAGCTGGACCGCCTGACCCTCACCTCCCGGGCCTTCCACAACGACCGGCTCGCCGAGTTCGCGGAGCGCCTGGCCGAGCTGACCGGCCTGGACATGGTGCTGCCGATGAACACCGGCGCGGAGGCGGTGGAGAGCGGCATCAAGGTGGCCCGCAAGTGGGCGTACGACGTCAAGGGCGTCCCCGCCGACCGGGCGACGATCGTGGTGGCGGCGGAGAACTTCCACGGCCGTACGACGACGATCGTGTCGTTCTCCACGGACGAGACGGCGAGGTCGGGCTTCGGCCCCTTCACCCCGGGCTTCCGGATCGTGCCGTACAACGACCTGGCGGCCCTGGAAGCGGCGATCGACGAGACCACGGCCGCGGTGCTCCTGGAGCCCATCCAGGGCGAGGCGGGCGTGGTCATCCCGGACGAGGGCTATCTGACCGGCGTCCGCGAGCTCACCCGTCGCAAGGGCTGCCTGTTCGTCGCGGACGAGATCCAGTCGGGGCTCGGCCGCACGGGCCGCACGCTGGCCGTCGAGCACGAGGGGGTCGTCCCGGACGTCCTGCTGCTGGGCAAGGCCCTGGGCGGCGGCATCGTCCCGGTCTCCGCGGTGGTCGCCCGCCGTGACGTCCTCGGTGTGCTGCGCCCGGGCGAACACGGCTCGACCTTCGGCGGCAACCCGCTGGCGGCGGCGGTGGGCACGGCGGTGGTCGAACTGCTGGAGACGGGCGAGTTCCAGCGCCGGGCGGCCGAGCTCGGCGTACTCCTGCGGGACGGTCTGACCGGGCTGGTCGGCAAGGGAGTCGTCGGTTTCCGGGCGCGGGGCCTGTGGGCAGGCGTGGACATCGACCCGGGGATCGGCACGGGCCGAGAGGTCAGCAAGCTCCTGATGCACGAGGGAATCCTGGTCAAGGACACCCACGGCTCGACGATCAGGCTGGCGCCTCCGCTGACGATCACGGCGGAGGAACTGCGTGAGGCCCTGGGAGTACTGGAAGGGGTACTCAAGCGCTGACCTACACAGCGGCGCGCGGGGCTGCGTCGATGTGCGTTCCCGACCTACCGGGTGAAGATGATGCGAAGAGGTGATAGACCACTCTCAGCGACAGAGAGGCCGTCCGTGGGCGCTCAGGAGGAGCACGACACCACCCGGCACCGGTTCGACGTGGCCGATGCCGCTCCCCTGCTGCTCGACGCCCACGGCACGGTGACCGGCTGGACCAGGGACGCCGAGCGCCTGCTGGACTACGCCGCCTCCGAGGCCGTAGGACGAAGCGTCGCGGCCCTGCTCACCCCCGAGGACGCCCGTCGGCTGCCGGAGATCACCGCACGCTGCCGGGCCGACGGGAGCTGGGCGGGGCTGCTGACCGCTCGGCACAAACACGGCCGACCGATCCGGATGATGGTCCGGATCACGGTGGCGGACGATCCCGACGACTCCGACGGTTCCACCCGCTGGCTGGTCCTGCTGTCCGAGATGGCGCAGGCACCCGGCTGGGACATGAGCCGCGAGATGCTGGAGCAGATGGTCACCCGCTCCCCCATCGGCATCGCGGTCGTGGACACGGATCTGCGCTGTGTGTGGTCCAACCCCGCGCTGGAACAGTTCGGCAGTGGTCCGGCACAACGGCGGTTGGGGCTGCGGTTCGCGGAGATCCAGCCGGGGCTCGACGCCGAGGCGATCGAGGCGCAGATGCGGCACGTGCTGGAGACCGGCGAGCGGGTCGTGGAGTACGAGCACGTCGGGCAGGTCCGCTCCGCCCCGCACCGCGAGACCGCGCACACGATGTCGTTCACCCGGCTCGACGACGCCCGGGGCCGACCGATGGGCGTCTACTACACGGTCGTCGACATCACCGAGCGGCACCGGGCCCGGCAGCGGCTCGCCCTGCTCGACCGGGCCGGCGAGTACATCGGCCGCAGCCTGGACATCCGGCGCACCGCGCAGGAACTGGCCGACGTGGCCGTACCGGCACTGGCCGACTACATCACCGTGGACCTGCTGGAGCCGGTGCTGCGAGGAGCGGAGCCCGCCGCACAGGTGACGCTGCTGCGGGCCGGGCAGCAGTCGGTGAACGAGGGCGTCCCCGAGGCCGTCGTGGAGGTCGGAGAAGTGGCCGCCTACCGGCCGGGGTCACCCCCGCTGCGGTGTCTGGCCGAGGGCACGCCCTGGCGGGAGGAGCGGCTGGACCCGCTGGCCGCGGAGTGGGCGACCGACATACCCGGCGGGCGGCAGGCCACGTTCCTGGAGCTGGGCCTGCACAGCGCGATGGTCGTGCCGATCCGCGCGCGGGGCGTCACCCTGGGCGTCACCACCTTCTTCCGCCGGCGCCGCCAGGAACCCTTCGACGAGGGCGACCTGAACCTGGCCGAGGATCTCGTGTCCAGGGCCGCCGTCTGTGTGGACAACGCCTGGCGCTACACCCGTGAACGCGAGGCCGCGCTCGTCCTCCAGCGCAGCCTTCTCCCGCACCGGCTGCCCGAGCAGGACGCCGTGGAGGTGACCGCCTGTTACCGGCCCGCCGACGAGCTGACGGGCCTGGGCGGGGACTGGTACGACCTCATCCCGCTCTCCGGTGCTCGGGTCGCGCTCGTGGTCGGCGAGGCGCCCGGGCACGGAATCGGCGCCGCCGCGGCGATGGGCCGGTTGCGGACCGCCGTACGAACCCTGGCGGCGCTGGATCTGCCTCCCGAGGAGGTGCTGGGTCACCTGGACGACCTGGTCGCCAGGGCGGCACGTGAGGAGGGCTTGGGACCGGAGTCGGAGGACACCGACAGCGCCCGGGGCTCGGGATGCGTGTACGTCGTCTACGACCCGGTCGACGGGCAGTGCACGATGGCAACCGCCGGGCATCCCGCGCCCGCCGTGATCATGCCCGACGGCACGGTCGCCTTCGTGGACCTTCCGCAGGGGCCCTCGCTCGGCATGGGCGGTCCACCCTTCGAGTCGGTCGAGCTGGCCCTGCCCACGGGCAGCACCCTGGCGCTGCACACCGACGGGCTGCTCGCCCGTGGCGAGGAGTGGGCCGTGGACGCGGGCCGGAACCGGCTGCGGCAGGCTCTGGAGAGGGCCGCGCCGCCCTCGCTCGACCTGCGCTGCCGCGCGGTGGTCGACGCCCTGGCCCCGGACCGGCCGCACGACGACGTGGCGCTGCTCATGGCCCGCACCCGGCTGCTGGGGCCCGACCAGGTCGCGGACTGGGACGTGCCCGTCGATCCGGCCCGGGTCGCCGAGGCCCGCAAGACGGCGTCCCGGCAGCTGACGGAGTGGGGCCTGGAGGAGTTCGCCTTCACCACGGAACTGGTGGTCAGCGAACTGGTCACCAACGCCATCCGGCACGCCGTCGGTCCGATCCGGCTCCGGCTGATCCGGGAGCGGTCCCTCATCTGCGAGGTGTTCGACAGCGGGGACACCGCGCCCCATCTGCGCCACCCGCGCACCACCGACGAGGGCGGCCGGGGGCTGCTGCTGGTCTCCCAGTTCGCCCGGCGCTGGGGCACCCGGTTCGTGCCCGAGGGAAAGATCATCTGGGCCGAGCAGTCCCTCACGGAGCCGCCGGACTGACTCCGGTCCCGTACCCCGCATACCGTGGGAAAATGGTGCGATCCCGGCGGGGAGGCGGCAGCCATGAGCGACCCATCCAGCGACACCGACTCCATCGACTACGCAGCCGTGTTCCAGGCCCTGCCCGGCATGGTCGCGCTGCTCACGCCGGACCTGGTGTACGCGGACGTCAACGAGGAGTTCCTGCGCATGGCCGGGCGCCGGCGCGAGGAGCTCGTGGGCCGCTATCTCTTCGACGTCTTCCCGGACAATCCGAACGACCCCGCGTCGACCGGCATGCGCAATCTGGCCGCCTCCCTGCGCCGGGTGCTGGAGACCGGGGAGCGCGACTCCATGGCCCTCCAGCGGTACGACGTCGAGGTGCCGGGCCGGCCCGGGGTGTGGGAGGAGCGCTACTGGAGCCCCTGCAACGCCCCGGTGCTCGGCACGGACGGCGAGGTCCGGCTGCTCGTGCACCGGGTCGAGGAGGTCACCGAGCTGATCCGGGCCCGCGGCCCAGGCGAAGGGCGGGACCTCGTCCTGGAGGCCGAGCTGTACACCCGCGCCCGTGAACTCCAGGAGGTCAACGAGCGCTTGCGGCGGGCCCACGCCCGCGACCGGGAGGTCGCGCTGGCCCTCCAGGAGGCCATGCTGCCCACCTGCCGGCAGACGCTGCACCACAGGGCCGCCGTGCGTTACCGGCCCGCGGTCGGCGCACTGAACGTGTGCGGGGACTGGTACGACATCGTCGACCTGGTGGGCGGCCGCCGCGTCGGCGTCTCGGTCGGTGACGTGGTGGGACACGGTCTCGCGGCCGCCGGGGTGATGGGCCAGCTGCGCAGCGCCCTGAGCGCCGCCTCCCGGGTGGCCGAGGGCCCGGCCCAGGCCCTGGACGTGCTCGGCCGGTACGCCCATGTCGTCGACGGCGCCGAGTCCGCCACCGCGGTCACCACCTTCATCGACCTCGACCACGGGACCCTCACCTACAGCAGCGCAGGGCACCCGCCGCCGATGCTGGTGCACCCCGACGGCCGGGTGGAGTGCCTGGACAAGGCGACCGACCCGCCGCTCGACGCCCGCCCCGACCCGACGCGCCGGCCGCAGGCCGCGACCACCTTCACCAGCGGCGCCACCCTCGCCCTGTACACCGACGGCCTGGTGGAGCGGCGCAGCGAGGACATCGACACCGGACTCGCCCGGCTCGCCGACTCCCTCGCCCGGCACCGTGAGGACGACCCCGAGACCCTCGCCGACGCGGTCCTCCTGGAGCTCCTCCCGCCCGGGGGTGCCACGGACGACACGGCGCTGGTCATCGTGCGGCTGTGAAAGCCGTCGGGCGGCGGACGCGGTCGCCACCGTAGGCCGCTTCGCGGCCCTGTTCCAGCCGTCGCGCCCTGCGCCTACACTGACAGCCCCGCCTCACGCCGGTTGACCAGCCAGAACGCGGAGTTGAGCCGTCCGCCCGACCGAGGAGCGCCCCCTCTTGTTCTACTACCTGCTCAAATACGTGCTGTTGGGGCCGTTGCTGAGACTGGTCTTCCGGCCCCGGATAGAGGGCCTGGAGCACGTCCCGGAGTCGGGTGCGGCCATCGTCGCGGGAAATCACCTGTCCTTCTCCGACCACTTCCTGATGCCCGCGGTGCTCAAGCGGCGCATCACCTTCCTGGCGAAGGCCGAGTACTTCACCGGCCCGGGCGTCAAGGGCCGACTGACCGCGTTCTTCTTCCGCAGCGCCGGGCAGATCCCGGTCGACCGGTCCGGCAAGGAGGCGGGCCAGGCCGCCATCCGCGAGGGCCTCGGCGTGCTGCGCAAGGACGAACTGCTCGGCATCTACCCGGAGGGCACCCGCTCCCACGACGGCCGCCTCTACAAGGGCAAGGTCGGGGTCGCGGTGATGGCTCTCAAGGCGCAGGTCCCGGTCATCCCGTGCGCGATGATCGGCACCTTCGAGGCCCAGCCGCCCGGCAAGGTCATCCCCAACGTCCATCCCGTGGTGATCCGCTTCGGCAAGCCGCTGGACTTCTCCCGCTACGCCGGGATGGAGAACGAGAAGGCGATCCTGCGGGCCATCACCGACGAGATCATGTACGCCATCCTGAAGCTGTCCGACCAGGAGTACGTCGACCAGTACGCGGCCGTGGTGAAGGCGGAGGAGGCTGCCGCGGCGAAGGAGCGCAAGTTCCCGCGACTGCCGTTGAGTTGAGCTCTGCCGTCGGCAGAACCCCCTGGAGGAACCGGGCGCGAGCGCCGTACGGTCGCCGCATGACACGACATGCTGTGGTGGTCGGAGCGACGGGACAGATCGGGCGGGTGGCCGTGGGCGCGCTGGCCGGGGACGGCTGGGAGGTGACGGCCGTGTCCCGGGGCGGCGGACGGGACGAGAGCTGGCCCGCGCAGGTGCGTACCGCGCGGGCCGACCGGGCGGACGACGCCGCCCTGGCCGCCGCGGTGGGCGACGGCTGCGAGGTCCTGGTGGACATGGTCGCCTACGGACCCGCCCACGCACGGCAGTTGGTGTCGCTGGCCGACCGCGTGGGCTCGGCCGTGGTGATCTCCAGCATCTCGGTGTACGAGGACGACAAGGGCCGGGGCTTCGACACCCAGGGCGAACCGGACGGCTTCCCGGAGTACCCGGTGCCCCTGACCGAGGACCAGCGGACCGTCACCCCGGGGGACACCTCGTACAGCACCCGCAAGGCCGGGCTCGAGCGTGAACTCCTCGCGGCCGGGGAGCGGTTGCCCACCACGCTGCTGCGGGCCGGGGCGATCCACGGACCGCACTGCCTCACGCCGCGCGAGCTCTACTTCGTCAAGCGCAACCTGGACGGCCGGACCCGGCGCGTTCTCCCCTTCGGCGGCAGGAGCCGTTTCCACCCCGCGAGCGTCCACAACATCGCGGAGCTGATCCGGCTGGCGGCCGCACGGCCGGGCACACGGGCCCTGAACGCCGTGGATCCGGACGCCCCGACGGTGGCGGAGATCGCCGCCGCGATCGACGCCGTGATGGGCGTGGAAACGGAGACGGTCCTGCTGGACGGGCCGCCGCCGTCGCCGACCGTGGGCGACACCCCGTGGTCGGTGCCGGTACCGGTCGTCTGCGACATGTCCGCCGCCGAACGGGAGTTGGGCTACCGGGCGGTGGTGCGGTACGCGGACCGGCTGCCGGAGACCGTCGCCTGGATCGAGAAGCACCTGTCCGGACGGGACTGGCGGGAGGCGTACCCGAAGATGTTCCAGACCTACGGGGACCTCTTCGACTACGCGGCGGAGGACGCGTTCGTCGGCTCGCTCGGGGCATGAGAAAAGGCGGCCGGTGGCTCCGGCCGCCTTGTCCCGTGGTACGTGCTACGGCTTCGGCGTGGCGTGCGGGGTGCAGGTCACGTCGGCCGTGTCGAGCTTGCCGGTGAGCAGGTAGGCGTCGACCCGCGGGTTGATGCAGGGGTTGACCAGGCCGGTCACACCGTGGGAGCCCGCGTCCTTCTCGGTGATCAGGCGGGAGCCCTTGAAGCGCTTGTGCAGTTCGACGCCGCCGTCGTACGGGGTGGCCGCGTCACGCTCGGACTGCACGATCAGCACGCCGGGAAGGCCCTTGCCGGTTTTGACGTTCACCGGGGTCTGCTGCTTGACCGGCCAGGTGGCGCAGGGCAGGTTCAGCCAGGCGTTGGCCCAGGTCATGAACGGGTACTTCTTGTGCAGCGCGGTGTTGTCGCGGTCCCACTTCTTCCAGCTGGTGGGCCACTTGGCGTCGGTGCACTCGACGGCCGTGTAGACGGCGTTGCCGTTCTCCGAGGAGATGTTGCCCGCGGTGTCCGTGAGGTCCGGGGCGGCCGCGTCGACGAGCGCCTGGGTGTCACCGGCGAAGTACTTGCTGAACACCGTCGCGACCGGCACCCACGAGGAGTCGTAGTACGGGGCGCTCTGGAAGAAGCCGATCAGCTCGGCCGGCCCCACGACCCCGCCGATGGGGTTCTTCTTGGCGGTGGCCCGCAGTTCGAGCCACTTGGCCTCGACCGCGGCCCGGGTGGTGCCGAGGTGGAAGGCGGCGTCGTTGGCGGCGACCCAGTCCTCCCAGTCCTTCCAGCGGCCCTCGAAGGCGATGTCCTGGTCGAGGTTGGCCTCGTACCAGATCTTCTCCCGCGACGGGTTGACCACGCTGTCGACGATCATGCGGCGCACGTGGCCCGGGTACATCGTGCCGTAGACGGCGCCGATGTAGGTGCCGTAGGAGACGCCCAGGTAGTTGAGCTTCTTCTCGCCGAGCGCGGCGCGGATGACGTCCAGGTCGCGCACGGTGTTGGGCGTGGTCATCTGCTGGAGCATCGCCTTGCCGGTGCGCTCGGCGCAGCCTTCGGCGTACTCACGGGCCAGCTTGCGCTGGGCGCGCTTGTCGGCCTCGCTGTCCGGCACCGGGTCCATCTTGGGCGCCTTCACGAACTCCTGCGGGTCCATGCAGGAGATGGGCGCCGAGTGGCCGACGCCGCGCGGGTCGAAGCCCACGAAGTCGTAGGCCTTGGCCACGTTGGCCCAGATCGGGTTCTTGTTCGTGACCCGGAGCGGGAAGCGCATGCCCGAGCCACCCGGTCCGCCCGGGTTGTAGACGAGGGCGCCCTGGCGCTCCGCCTGGGTGCCGGTGTTGCCGATGTGGTCGACGGCGAGCTTGATCTGCTTGCCGTTCGGCTTCGCGTAGTCCAGCGGCACGCTGACCCAGCCGCACTGGACCGGCTTCGCGATCCCCCAGTCGGCGGGGCAGTCCGCCCAGTCGATGCCGGCCTTCGCGGCGCGGGCGGCGGCGATCGCGGCGCCCGCGGCCTCGCGGTCCTGTCCGTGCCGGGCCGTCCTGTCGGACGTGTTGGCGCCGGACGCCGGTGCCGCGACGGCACCGGATATCAGTGTGGCCGTGATGAGCACGCCGGCCGAACCGAGTGCCGTCGTGCGCCACTTCGGTCGCGTCTCCCTCAAGAGGGACCCCTCCCCGTACGTCGTTTCGATTCGTACGGGGATCCTCGTGGTTGTGAAGTGACTGTGCACAGGGTTTGTTGGGGTTCTTTGCCAATCCGATAAACGGAAGAACCTGTTCGCTCGGCGGACTAGGGGTCCAGCGCCGCCAGCGCCGCGTCCAGCACCCGGCGCAACAGCAGAGCGTCCGGGGCCACGGCGGTGACCAGCGCGGCGGGTCCGGCGAGGGGCACGACGGCGGCGCCCTCGCCGAGCACCTGCGCCGACACCGGCTCGTCGGCGAACTCCGGCCGTACGACAAGGAGCTGGCCGACCGCCCGGTGCCCCGCGAGCACGGCCGGACCGTCCCAGCCGCCCGGCGCCCCGGGACCGCAGGCCAGCTCCTGATCGAGCACGGTCCGTCCCGCGACCCGCAGCACGAGCCGGCTGGTGAGCCGCCCGGGCTCCTCCCCCACCCGCCCGAGGACCTGCTCCTCCCGCAGCACGAGCCGGGCCGACGCCCCGAGGTCGATCCGCGTGCCGACATACAGGTCGCTGCCGCCCGCGCAGATCAACTGCTCGGGCAGCCAGCGCAGTTCGCCTCCGTCAGCGACGGTGAGCCGTACGTCGTAGCGGGCCTCGCCCTTGGTCTGCCCCGGCAGGGCGATGGTGGCGGCGGCCGATCCGACACGCAGCCGGGCGCCTTCGCGAACGTCGGCCGCCACGGTGAAGTGGTCCCCGCCGAGGGGCCCGCTCATCGCGCCGACGAGCATGATCCGCGTCTCCGCACCGCTCCCGCGGGTCCGCCGCAGCGCCAGCGGCCCGTCGCTCTCCAGCACGGGAAGGGTCGTGCCGCCGCGCCCGTCGTCGCGCGCGACCATCCGGGCGGTGGCCCGCACGCCGGTCACGGCCGCGGTCACGCCGTCCACGCGGCGAGCCGCGTCCGCACCCACTCGGCGACGGCGGTGACGCCGGCCTCGCTGCGGAGGGACTGGAAGACGACGGGGAGTTCGGCGCGCTGGGCCTTGGCGTCGGCGGCCATCCGCGCGAGGTCGGAGCCGACGTACGGGGCCAGGTCGGTCTTGTTGACGATGAGCAGGTCGGCGGTGGTGACGCCGGGGCCGCCCTTGCGCGGGATGTCGTCTCCGCCGGCCACGTCGATGACGAAGATCTGGGCGTCCACCAGGCCCTTGGAGAAGGTGGCGGTGAGATTGTCGCCGCCGCTCTCCACGAGGATCAGGTCCAGGGGGCCGACCTCGTCCTCCAGGTCCTCGACCGCTTCCAGGTTGGCGGAGATGTCGTCCCTGATCGCGGTGTGCGGGCAGGCGCCGGTCTCCACGGCGGTGATCCGCTCGGGGGGCAGCACGGCTTCCCTGAGCAGGAACTCGGCGTCCTCGCGGGTGTAGATGTCGTTGGTGACGACGGCGAGGGACAGCTCGTCGCGCAGGGCTCGGCAGAGGGCGGCGACGGTGGCGGTCTTGCCGGAGCCCACGGGGCCGCCGAGGCCGATACGCAGGGCTCTGCGGGAGCCGTCTTTGCGGTGGGCGTCGGCACTTAGCGCTGTGGGGCCGTCGTGAGAGTGGTCGAGGTGCATGTGCGGCTCCTGTAGGGGTTCAAAGGTTCGTGGCCGGGTGCGGGTGTGGGGGGCTGGTCGCGCAGTTCCCCGCGCCCCTCAAAGACGGTGGGTGGCCTGCGGCTCGCTACGATGCGAACAGGCGTACTGGCCATGCCGCATGCAGTTCCGCCCCGATCTCCAGCAACGGAGCGGACGCCGACGGCAATGCGTCGACACCCTCCTCGACCGCTCTCCACGCCGCCTCCACCGCCTGAGCCGCGACCCGGTCCAACTCCGGCGTCAGCCGGGCCAGTACGGCTGTCGCGTCGAAGGGGTCCAGGCTCAGCAGGCGGACCGTCGCGCTCGCCGGGCCGCTCACGCTCTCGTACGCCGCGCAGTAGGCGGCGTCCACGGGCTCCAGGCCCGCCGCGCGTGCCGCCAGGCCCAGCACCACCGGCTGGTGGGCTCCCTTGGGGAACTGCCGTGCCAGCGCGTCGAGTTCCGGGGACGGCCAGGTCGCCCGGGCGGCCCGCATCAGCTGGCGGCCCAGTTTGCGGGCGGCGCCCCGCAGGGCGGGGGACGGCGTGCGGGCGTCCGCCGCCTCGTCCAACTGCCGTGGATCCAGACCGAGTACGGCCGCTGCGGCCAGCGCCGAGGACACCAGGCCTGTCGTGAGCAGCCGTCCGCGGCAGAAGGACTCCAGGCTCTCCGCTCCGGTGATGCGCCCCGCCTTGACGGCTTCCTCCGCCCCGCCGGAGTGCGCGTGCCCTCCGGCGGGGAACCGGCCGTCGGCCAGGACGAGAAGTGCGGCCCGTGACATCACAACCCCGCCATCAGAAGAGGAAGTAACGCTGGGCCATGGGCAGTTCGGCCGCCGGTGTGGCCTCCACCAGCTCCCCGTCGATGTGCACGGCGAAGCTGTCGGGGTCGACGCGGACGTCGGGCCGGGCGTCGTTCTCCCGCATGTCGGCCTTGGTGACCCCGCGCGTCGACTCGGTCGCCACGAACCGCTTCCCGAGCTGGAGCCGCTCCGGCAGTCCGTCCTCGATGGCCAGGGGCGCCACGAAGTTGAAGGAGTTCGCGGCGGGGGCCCGCCCGATCGCCCCGTACATCGGCCGGGGAAGGATCGGCTGCGGGGTCGGGATGGACGCGTTCGCGTCGCCCATCTGCGCGTAGGCGATCTGCCCGCCCTTGATCACCAGATGCGGCTTGACCCCGAAGAACGCGGGCTCCCACAGCACCAGGTCGGCCAGCTTGCCCGTCTCCACGGAACCCACCTCGTGCGCGAGTCCCTGGGCGACGGCGGGGTTGATCGTGTACTTGGCGACATAGCGCCGTACCCGGTGGTTGTCCGCCTGCCCGTCACCCGGCAGCGCACCTCGGCGCCGCTTCATGACGTGCGCGGTCTGCCAGGTCCGCATGATGACCTCGCCGACGCGTCCCATGGCCTGGGCGTCGGAGGAGATGATCGAGATGGCGCCCAGGTCGTGCAGGATGTCCTCGGCGCCGATGGTCGTGGGGCGGATGCGGGACTCGGCGAAGGCGAGGTCCTCCGGCACCGCCGCGTTGAGGTGGTGGCACACCATCAGCATGTCGAGGTGTTCCTCGGCGGTGTTGACGGTGAAGGGCCGGGTCGGGTTGGTCGAGCTCGGCAGCACGTGCGGCTGGGAGACCACGGTCATGATGTCCGGCGCGTGCCCGCCGCCCGCACCCTCGGTGTGGTAGGCGTGGATGCCCCGGCCGGCGATCGCGGCGAGCGTGTCGCCGACGAATCCGGCCTCGTTCAGGGTGTCCGTGTGGATGGCGACCTGGATGCCGGTCCGCTCGGCGACCGTCAGCGAGGCGTCGATGACGGCCGGGGTCGAGCCCCAGTCCTCATGCAGCTTGAGGCCGAGCGCGCCCCCGCGGATCTGGGACAGCATCGCCTCGTGGGAGACGGTGTTGCCCTTGCCGAGGAAGCCGATGTTGAGCGGGTACTGCTCCATCGCCTCCAGCATCCGGGCGAGATGCCAGGGGCCGGGGGTGACGGTGGTGGCCTTGGAGCCCTCGGCGGGGCCGGTGCCGCCGCCGACCAGGGTGGTGACTCCCGCGGACAGCGCCTCGTCGGCGATCTGCGGGCAGATGAAGTGGACGTGCGCGTCGACGCCACCGGCGGTGAGGATCCGGCCGTTGCCCGCGATGATCTCGGTCTCGGGGCCGATCACCAGGTCGGGGTGCACCCCGTCCATGGTGTCGGGGTTGCCCGCCTTGCCGATCCCGGTGATCCGGCCGTCGCGGATGCCGACGTCGGCCTTGACAACACCCCAGTGGTCGACGACGACCGCGCCCGTGATGACCGTGTCGGGGGTGCCGTCTGCGCGCGTAGCACGCGACTGTCCCATCGACTCACGGATGACCTTGCCGCCGCCGAACACGGCCTCGTCACCGGCGAGCCCGGGACCGCCGCTGCGGTCCTCCTCGACCTCGATCAGCAGATCGGTGTCGGCGAGCCGGATGCGGTCGCCGGTGGTGGGGCCGAACAGGTCGGCGTAGGCGGCACGAGAGATCTCAGGCATCGAGGGCACCTCCGGTCTCCCCGCGCAGGCCCGGCACCACGCGGGCACCGGTGAGCGGGACGAGTTCCACGTCGACCGGGATCCCGGGCTCGAAGCGCACGGCGGTGCCGGCGGCGACGTTCAGCCGCTTGCCGCGCGCCGCGGCGCGGTCGAACTCCAGGCCGGGGTTGGCCTCGGCGAAGTGGTAGTGGGAGCCGACCTGGACGGGCCGGTCGGCGGCGTTGAGGACGGTCAGCCGGGTGACCTCACGGCCCTCGTTGTAGGCAATCGGCCCGTCGGCGAAGAGGATCTCTCCGGGAATCATTGGGGCCCCTCAGACGATCGGGTCGTGGACGGTGACGAGCTTGGTGCCGTCCGGGAAGGTCGCCTCGACCTGGACGTCGTGGATCATCTCGGGGATGCCCTCCATGACGTCGTCCCGGGTGAGCAGCTTGCGCCCGGAGGCCATGAGTTCGGCGACGGTACGGCCGTCACGCGCGCCTTCGAGGATGTGCGACGTGATGAGGGCGACCGCCTCGGGGTGGTTGAGCTTGAGCCCACGGGCCCGGCGCTTCTCGGCCACGTCGGCCGCCACATGGATGAGCAGCCTCTCTTGCTCGTGCGGGGTCAGTTGCACGTCCCACCTCACAGTCCTCGCTCCGGACCGTGCGGGGTCCGGCTGCCGCAGCCCCGGGGCAAAGTCCCTGGTGGCGTGGATCCGCAGGCTAGTTGGATCCGGTTTCAGGCACGTTAACCGAGCTGTGATCCGTCAGCGCGTGCCGGCTTCCTCCCGCACGCTCATCAGCGCCCGCAGACCGTCACTCAGGACCTCGGCGGGCGTCGGCCCGAACAGCGCCTGCTGCGCGAGGAAGCCCATGGCGGCCGCCATCATCGTGCGGGCCACGTGCTCCGGGGGTACGTCCGGGCGCATCGTCCCGGCGTCCTGGTACGCCCCGACGATCCGCGTCCAGGTCTCGCGCACGGCGCCGTAGCCCTCGCGCAGGACGGTGGCGAGCTCCTCGTTGCGGAGGGTCTCGGTCCACACCTGGACGACCAGACGCGGGAACGCCGGACGCCCGTCGACGGTCACGGACTCCTTGGTGGCGAGGACGCGGCCGAGCACCGACGCCACCAGGACGTCCGGAGGCGGGAGCGGGCTGCTGCGGGCGGCTTCCTCGAAACCCTCGTGGACCTGGCCGAGCACCTCCCCGACGATCGCGCCGATGAGTTCCTCCTTGCCGCTGAAGTAGCGGTACACGGCCCCGGCCGAGAGGTCGACCTCCCTCAGGACGTCCTGCATGGACGTGGCGTGGAAGCCGTTGCGGGCGAAGCAGACCGCCGCACCGTCGAGGATCTGCCGACGCCTGGCGTCGAGGTGTGCCTGGGATACGCGAGCCATGGCGCCAAAATAAAACGAACATTCCTTCTTGACAAGGTGCGACGACGGCGAGACGGTGGCGTGGAACCTAAAACGAACGATCCTTCTTTTTACGGGGCTGCTTCGGCTCCGGAGAGGACCACCATGTCCACCCGTCGCCTGATCGCGGTCGTCGTCCTCGTGCCCCTGCTCGCCACCGTGGCTCTGTGGGCCTTCGCCTGGCCCGCCGCCCGCACCGCCCCGCGTGACCTGCCGCTCGGCGTGGCCGGGCCGGCCGCCGCGACCGCACAGGTGGAGAAACAGCTGCGGCAGCACGAGGGCGCCTTCGAGATCCACCGCTATGCCGACGAGAGGGCCGCGCGGGCGGCGATCGAGGAGCGGACCGTATACGGCGCGGTCGTCGTCACCGCACAGGGCCCCGAGCTGCTCACCGCGTCGGCCGCGAGCCCGGTCGTGGCCCAGCTCCTCCAGCAGGCGGTGACCCGGCAGGCCGCGGCGAGCGGCGGCGAGGTGAGGACGGTGGACGTCGTCCCGGCCCCGGCGTCCGACCCGAGGGGTGCGGCCCTGAGTTCCTCCGTGCTGCCGCTGGCACTGAGCGGCATCATCGCGGGCGCGCTCGTGACCCTGCTCGGACTGAGCGGTCTGCGTGCCGTGACCGCGCTGGTCCTCTGCGCCGCGCTGGTGGGCGTCATCGCGGCCACCCTTGCCCACAGCTGGCTCGGCGCCCTCACCGGGAACTGGTGGGCGGAGGCGGGAACACTCGCCCTGGCGACGCTGGCCGTGAGCGGGGCCGTCGCGGGACTCGCCGCCCTGGCCGGGCAGGCGGGGATCGGCGCCGCCGCGTTCCTGGTGATGTTCCTCGGCAACCCGTTCTCCGGTGCCGCCTCCGCCCCGCAGTTGCTGCCCGAGCCGGTCGGCACGATCGGCCAGTGGCTGCCGCCGGGCGCGAGCGCGACCCTGCTGCGCTCGGTGTCCTTCTTCGACGGCGCGGCGGCGACCGGGCCCGCCCTGACGCTCACCTGGTGGGCCGTGCTGGGCCTGGGTGCCGTACTGGTGGGGAACGCACTGAAGTCGCGGGCGAGGAACGCCGTATCCGCCGCCGACGACCGCGAACTCGCCCCCGTCGGCTGACCACCCGCTCCCCCTTGCCCCTGCCCCCGGCCGCGACGGCGACCGGGGGCTCACACGTCTCCGCGGGGGCCTCTACGCGGGCCCGGCCCCCCGGTGATGCGCGGCGATGCCGAACCGCTGCTGTTCGCGAGGAGCGGACGCGACCTCCCGCACGGTGGAGACCGCGCTGATCACCGGCTCCTCGACGGGCTCCTGCAACTCCTCCAGCCGTTCGAGGTCAGCGGCGGAGACCAGGGCGACCAGCGGCTTTCCATGCCGTGTGACGACGACACGCTCGCCGCCGTACACCACCCGGTTGATCAGGTCGGCGAGTTCAGCCCTGGCTTGCGTCACCGGAATCTCGTAGGCCATACCCCCATCATAACGTCACGTACGTCCTGTACATTTTTTACAGACAGCTGTCCGCAGCGAGGAGGGGTACGCCATGACCCGACCGACCGCCCGTTACGTCCTGCCCGAGTTCCATGAGCGCACGAGCTCCGGGCAGAAGACGATGGATCCGTACTCGAAGCTGCTGGAGGAGCGGATCGTCTTCCTCGGGACGCGGATCGACGACACCTCGGCGAACGATCTGATGGCGCAGTTCATGTACCTCGAGTACCAGGACCCGGACCGGGACATCTCGCTGTACATCAACTCCCCCGGCGGCTCGTTCAGCGCGATGTCGGCGATCTACGACACGATGCAGTACGTCAGCTGCGACGTGGAGACCACGTGTCTCGGGCAGGCCGGCTCTTCCGCGGCAGTGCTGCTGGCGGCGGGCACCCCGGGCAAGCGGTCGGTACTGCCGGGCGCCCGGGTGGTGATCCACCAGCCCGCACTGAGCGAGCCGGTGCAGGGACAGGCCAGCGATCTGGCCATCCAGGCGGACGAGTTGCTCCGGGTGCGGGCCCGCCTGGAGGAGATGCTCGTCCGACACACCGGGCGCAGCCCCGAGCAGGTGAGCGCCGACATCGAGCGGGACAAGATCCTGGACGCGCAGGGCGCCCTGGACTACGGCCTGGCGGACGCGATCGTCCCGAGCCGCAAGTCCTCGCGCACCGCTCCGGGCGCGAGGTGAGTCGCACATGGTGCCGGACCTGCCACCGCTGCCCGCGCTCACACGCGCCGAGGGCGAGCTGATCGACCGTTATCTCGACGTGGTCGACCTGCTGGGCCGGATCAACCCGGCCCGGCGCGAGGACACCTACGGCGGACTGCGCGCGGCGCAGGCGCTGGTGAGCAGGGCCGCCGAACTGCGCGACGCGCTGGTGCTGATGCACGGCCGCGGAGAGCGCGAACTGCACGCGGAGACGCTGGCGCGGGCCCTACGGGTCCTGGACGGAGAGCGGCGTACGGCCAGGGTCACGGTGCCGTCCGAGCCCGGCAATTGACGCATTGACGCATTGACAGTGCCTCCGGATGTTCCCCGGGTCTGACGGGGCGTCCGGGGCGCGGTTGAAACGGACCAAAAGACGTACCGCCGTTTGCAGGAGGCGCGGCTCCTTTTTCGCGACCGTCCAGCTTGCGCAACGCGCGTGGTTCAGGTGCGGAATGAGGAGTTTCTGTGCTGGTCGAGGGGGCCGTGGACCCCTGGACGCCCCTTCGAGCGCTCAGGTGTCCACCCGAACGGGTGAGTGGTGAGTAACAACACAAATCCCCGGTTCCATTGGGTTTTTGGGACATCCGTGCGCCAAGATCCCTGACTGACGACAAGCCCCCGCCGCAGCGGCGGGGCGATCCGGGCGGACGCCGAGTCCTGCCGCCGCCCGGATGACCGGTCGACAGGAGTGGATCGGCAGGAGTGGAGGACCCAAGCACGACGGGTCGCCGGAACGGTCACGCCATGACCGGGCCGAGCAGCCCTTGGGGTGAAGCCGCGTCAGCGGCCGGGCAACTTCGCCAGCCCGAATCCGACAGGTCATCCTTCACAGGCGGCTGACGAAGGGTTGCGCATGACTGCGCTCAATCGTGTCCCGTCGCTGATGGTCCGGGCCGGTACGGCCTCGGCCTTCGCCATCGCCGCAGTGGGCGGCTCCGTCGTGGTCCCGGGCGTCGCAGCCGACGCCGCCGCCGCGACACCGGCGACGCAGGCGCTCAAGGTAGCGGCCTCGAAGAAGGGCTCGCCGTACAAGTACGGCGCCACCGGGCCGCGCCGCTTCGACTGCTCAGGGCTCACGCTGTACTCGTTCAAGAAGGCGGGCAAGAAGCTCCCGCGCACGGCGGCCCAGCAGTACAACAAGACCCGCCACATCGGCGCGGGCAGCCGCAAGGCCGGCGACCTGGTGTTCTTCCACTCGGGTTCGAACGTCTACCACGTCGGCATCTACGCCGGGAAGGGAAAGATCTGGCACGCCCCGAAGACCGGGGACGTGGTGAGGCTGCAGAAGATCTGGACGAAGAGCGTCTGGTACGGCCGGGTCAAGTGACACCCCCGAGGGGGCGGCGGCGACCTGACCTCCCGCCGTCCCCTCGGGCTCCCGGGGGCGCGTGACGCGACCTGCTGGAGCGCGCGCCGACCGCAACTCAGGCGAGTCCCCTGCCCCTTCCGGCACGCCACATACACCTGTAGTGGCTGCTCCTCCGACTGGTCCGACGAGCGGGACCGGCCGAGGAACACAGATCGACCCCTGTGCGTCCGGGCTTCTTGTCCGACGCAGCGCGAGGTGACCAGGCCGCGAGCAACGGCCCGGCCAGGAGCCTCGCCCCACAGCCGTCCACGGGCCTGCGCCGACTCCGGCGACGTCCGGGGCCGCCCCAGCCGGTCCGACCTCTCCTACGGCTCCTGCTGCCCCGCCGCGGTGACCGGCTCCGCGGGGACCGTCCACGGGAGTTCGATGGAGACGGTCTTGCCGCCCTCCCCGGTGGGCCTGACTCTCAGCCTGCCGCCGTACTCGGCGGCGAGCCAGCGGATGATCACCATGCCCCGCCCGTTGTCCTGCTGAACCGCGGCCGGCAGCCGCTTGGGAAAGCGCGGGTGGCTGTCGGTGACCCCGATGCGCAGTTGTTCGTCACGGTCCAGCGCGATGTCCACCGTGAAGGTGGGTGACTGCCCGAACGTGTGCTGTACGGCGTTGGTGGCGAGTTCGGAGACGATGAGCCGGACGGTCTCGGCGGCATCCGTGGTGGACGGCAGCCCCCACTCCGCCAGTGTGCTGAGGACATAGGTGCGGGCCGCGGAGACCGAGGCGGGTTCGCTCGGCAGAGTGACGGATGCTTCCAGGTGGTCTGCCATGGCGACGTCGTCCCTTTCCCACGGGACCGGAGTCCGACACGGTGCGGATGGTTCGAGTACGGTCCCGGACTGGTGGTTCATCGCCAGAGTGCCATCACCGGGGCTGCGACGGGTGCCGATCCACCAAGATGTGCATATATCTGTCGCTCGAAGCGGTGAACTCTGCGACGCGAGACCGTATTTGGGCGGCTCGTAAGGAGTAAGGAGTAGCGCCATGCAGCACGGCCCCGCGGTGCGCCGGCGAAAACTGGGCGCCGAACTGCGTGCATTGCGCGCGAGTGCGGGGCTCACCAGCGGTGAGGCGGCCCGGCTCGTGGGCTGGCACCAGTCGAAGGTGAGCCGCATCGAGACCGGGGCGAGCGGGGTGAAACCGGACGATGTGCGGTTACTTCTCGACGCCTATCGCGTGGGGGACGCGAATCTGCGGGAGCTGTTGCTGGTATTGGCGGGCTCCGACGAGAACGGCGGCCGGCACCACTGGTGGCACGCGTACCGGGGTGTCCTGCCACCGACGTACCGGGACTTCATCAGTCTGGAGTCCCAGGCGAGCGCGATGCGCACGCTGGAGACCTCGGTCGTGCCCGGGTTGCTCCAGACGCCCGAGTACGCACGCGCGGTGACCCGGGCCGCGGTGGAGGGACTCGACGACGAACGTCTCGATGCGCTGGTCGAGGTCCGGCTGGCCCGGCAGGACATCCTTCGGGCGCAGCCGCCCCTGGAGTTGAGCGCGGTCCTGGACGAGGCGGTGCTGCGGCGGGAGGTCGGCGGTCCCGAGGTGATGGCCCGTCAGCGCCAGAGGCTCCTGGAGGCGGCCCGGCTGCCTCAAGTGCGGCTGCAGGTACTGCCGTTCACTGCCGGGGCGCATGTGGGTATCACCGGGCCTTTCGTAATCTTCTCATTTCCGCGCACTTCTGATCTGGATGTGGTTGTTCTCGACCACTTGACGAGTAGCCTCTACCTCGAGCGGAAAGAAGACCTCCAGGCCTACACCGAGGCCTTCAACACCCTTCGGATCCACGCCCTTTCGCCCGAGGACTCGTTGGATTACCTCGCCGGGATGGGTGACGGCGCGTAAGGAGGCACCATGTCTGCACTGCCTCGGAACGTAATCTCCAGTACCCGACTGCCCGAAGTGCGCTGGCTGCGCAGCAGCTACAGCACCGGGGCCAACAACTGCGTAGAGACAGCGAGGCCGTCGGCCGGGCCGTGTGCCGGGCTGCTCGCCGTACGCGACTCCAAGGACCCGGACGGACCCGCGCTGCTCTTCTCCCCCGAGAGCTGGGCGGGCTTCGTCCGCGCGTTCTGACCGGTTCGGTCCGTCGGGCGCACGACCGTGTCACGCCGACTCATGGTCGTGTCCCGCCGATCACCCGTACAGCGCGTTCGATCTGCTCCTCGGACAGGTCCGCACGGGCGGTCAGCCTGAGCCGTGAGATGCCGTCGGGCACGGAAGGGGGCCGGAAGCAGCCCACGAAGAGCCCGGCGGCACGGCAGTCGGCCGCCCACTGAACGGCCTCCTCCGGGGAGGGTGCGCGCACCGAGACCACCGCGGCGTCCGGACGTACCGCCTCCAGACCCGCGGCGGTCAGGCGTGCGTGCAGTCCGGTCGCCACCTCGCGCGCGCGTGCGGCCCGCTCGGGCTCACGGCCGAGCAGCCGCAGGGCCGCGAGGGCGGCTCCCGCCGCGGCGGGGGCCAGACCGGTGTCGAAGATGAACGTCCGTGCCGCGTTGACCAGGTGTTCGATGACCCGTGCGGGGCCGAGGACGGCGCCGCCCTGGCTGCCGAGCGACTTGGACAGCGTGACCGTGACGACCACGTCGTCGGCGCCCGCGAGCCCCGCCGCCTGCGGGGCCCCGCGGCCGCCGGCGCCGAGCACGCCCAGGCCGTGGGCGTCGTCGACGACCAGGCCCGCACCGTGCTCCCGGCATGCCTCGGCGAGGCCGGCCAGGGGCGCCGCGTCGCCGTCGACGGAGAAGACCGTGTCGGACACCGCGACGGCGGGCCCGTCGTGGGTGCCGAGCGCCTTGCGCACCGCGTCCGGGTCGGCGTGCGCGACGACCTGGGTCGTACCGCGGGCCAGCCGGCAGCCGTCGATGAGCGAGGCGTGGTTGCCCGCGTCGGAGACGATCAGCGAGCCGTGCGGCGCGAGCGCGGTGACGGCGGCCAGGTTCGCCGCGTATCCGGAGGAGAAGACGAGCGCCGCCTCGAAGCCGCAGAATTCGGCCAGTTCGCGCTCGAGTTCGGTGTGCAGCTCGGTGGTGCCGGTGACGAGCCGGGAGCCGGTGGCGCCGCCGCCCCAGGTCCGCGCGGCCGCCGCGGCGCCCGCCACGACCTCGGGATGGCGGGCGAGACCCAGGTAGTCGTTGCTCGCGAGATCGAGCAGCGGCGAGTCGGCCGGACGCGGCCGCAGGGTCCGTACGAGCCCGGCCTCGCGGCGCGCCAGCGCCTGCTCGTCGATCCAGCCGAACGCCATGGGTCCTCCGGGGCATTTGTAGACAACGGACAGACCCTAGCGGCAGCAAACGCTACCCACGGTGTGGCAATACCCACACGTCAATGCGGGTGTGTTGTGCGATCCCTACCTTGGCCCTGGGCGGGTCCGTAGGACAGGATCGGCTCTCATGGACCTGTTGAACACGCTGGTGGACAAGGGGCTTCGGCGCGAGCTGCCGACCCGCGAGGAGGCGCTGGCCGTGCTGGCCACCTCCGACGACGACCTGCTCGACGTGGTGGCCGCGGCCGGAAAGGTGCGCCGGCACTGGTTCGGACGGCGGGTGAAACTCAACTATCTCGTCAACCTGAAGTCCGGACTGTGCCCCGAGGACTGCTCCTACTGCTCCCAGCGGCTGGGCGCCGACACCGGCATCCTGAAGTACACCTGGCTCAAGCCCGACCAGGCCTCCCAGGCGGCGGCGGCCGGTCTGGCGGGGGGCGCCAAGCGGGTCTGCCTGGTGGCGTCCGGGCGCGGCCCGACCGACCGTGACGTGGACCGGGTCGCGGGCACCATCAAGGCCATCAAGGAGCAGAACGAGGGCGTCGAGGTGTGCGCATGCCTCGGTCTGCTCTCCGACGGCCAGGCCGAGCGGCTGCGCGAGGCGGGCGCGGACGCCTACAACCACAACCTGAACACGTCCGAGGCGACCTACGGCGACATCACGACCACGCACACCTACGCCGACCGCGTCGACACCGTGAACAAGGCGCACGCGGCCGGTCTGTCCGCCTGCTCGGGTCTGATCGCGGGCATGGGCGAGAGCGACGAGGACCTGGTCGACGTCGTCTACTCGCTGCGCGAGCTGGACCCCGACTCGGTTCCCGTCAACTTCCTGATCCCGGTCGAGGGCACCCCGCTGGCCAAGGAGTGGAACCTCACCCCGCAGCGCTGTCTGCGCATCCTGGCGATGGTCCGCTTCGTCTGCCCGGACGTCGAGGTCCGCATCGCGGGCGGCCGCGAGGTCCATCTGCGCACCATGCAGCCCCTCGCCCTCAACCTCGCCAACTCGATCTTCCTCGGCGACTACCTCACCACCGAGGGCCAGGCCGGCAAGGCCGACCTGGAGATGATCGCGGACGCCGGCTTCGAGGTGGAGGGCGCGGGCGAGGTGACACTGCCCGAACACCGGGTGTCGACAGGGGGCGGCTGCGGCTCCCACGAGAGTGCCGGGTGCGGCTCTCACGACAGTGCCGGCTGCGGCTCGCACGAGGGCGGCGGTGTCTGCGGTACGGCGGTCCCGGCCACGCCGGCCACGCCGGCCACGCCGGCCAACGAGGCCCGGACCGACCTGGTCGCCGTGCGCCGCCGGGGCGCCGGAACCGACCTCGCGCCCAATGCCTGATCTGCCCGTCCTGTCCGTGACGGAGCTGCTGGCGCTCGACCGGCGGCACGTGTGGCATCCGTACGGTCCGATGCCGGGCCGGGTCGACCCGCTCGTCGTGGAGTCGGCGAGCGGGGTGCGGCTGCGGCTCGCTGAGGGCCCGGAACTGGTCGACGGCATGTCCTCCTGGTGGTCGGCGATCCACGGCTACAACCACCCGGTGCTGAACGAGGCCGCGCACGAGCAGCTCGGGCGGATGAGCCATGTGATGTTCGGCGGGCTCACCCACGAGCCCGCCGTCCGACTCGCGAAGCTCCTTGTCGATATGTCTCCTGATGGTCTGGAGCATGTCTTCCTCGCCGACTCGGGTTCGGTGTCGGTCGAGGTCGCGGTGAAGATGTGCCTGCAGTACTGGCGCTCGCTGGGCCGTCCGGGCAAGCAGCGGCTGCTGACCTGGCGCGGCGGCTACCACGGCGACACCTGGCAGCCCATGTCGGTGTGCGACCCGGAGGGCGGGATGCACGAGCTGTGGTCCGGGGTGCTGCCCCGCCAGGTGTTCGTGGACGCGCCCCCGGCCGAGTTCGAGGAGTCGTACGCCGATCAGCTGCGCGCGGCGATCGAACGGCACGCGGACGAGCTGGCCGCGGTGATCGTGGAGCCGGTGGTGCAGGGCGCGGGCGGGATGCGGTTCCACTCCCCCGCGTATCTGCGGGTGCTGCGCGAGGCGTGCGACGCGCACGACGTGCTGCTGGTGTTCGACGAGATCGCCACCGGGTTCGGCCGCACGGGCGCCCTGTTCGCGGCGGAGCACGCGGCGGTGACGCCGGACGTGATGTGCGTGGGCAAGGCGCTGACCGGCGGCTATCTGACGATGGCGGCGACCCTGTGCACACCTCGGGTGGCCGACGGGATCTCGCGGGGCGAGGTCCCGGTGCTGGCCCACGGCCCCACCTTCATGGGCAACCCCCTCGCGGCCTCCGTCGCCTGCGCGTCGATCGGGCTGCTGCTCGGGCAGGACTGGCTCGCGGAGGTCAAGCGCATCGAGGCGGGGCTGCGGGACGGGCTGGAACCGGCGCGCGAGCTGCCGGGTGTGAAGGACGTCCGGGTGCTCGGTGCCATCGGGGTCGTACAGCTGGACCACGAGGTCGACATGAAGGCCGCGACCGAGGCCGCCGTGCGCGAGGGCGTGTGGCTGCGGCCGTTCCGCGACCTCGTCTACACGATGCCGCCCTACGTCACGGGAGACGAGGACGTGGCACGGATCACGCGTGCGGTGTGTGCCGCCGCGCTGGAGGGATGACATGCCGGTACTGGTGATCACGGGGACGGGCACGGAGGTCGGCAAGACGGTCACCACGGCCGCCGTCGCCGCCGCGGCGCTCGCCGCCGGGCAGACGGTCGCCGTCCTGAAGGCCGCGCAGACCGGCGTACGGCCGGACGAGCCCGGGGACGCCGAGGAGGTGGCCCGGCTCGCGGGCTCGGTGACGAGGGCCGAACTCGCCCGCTTTCCCGAGCCGTTGGCCCCGGCGACGGCCGCACGGCGGGCCGGTCTGCGGCCGGTGCGTCCCGCCGAGGTCGCGGAGGCCGCCGCCAAACTGGCCACCGAGCACGATCTGGTGCTGGTGGAGGGGGCG
This sequence comes from Streptomyces sp. NPDC005303, assembly GCF_040607335.1. Classification (NCBI taxonomy): domain Bacteria; kingdom Bacillati; phylum Actinomycetota; class Actinomycetes; order Kitasatosporales; family Streptomycetaceae; genus Streptomyces; species Streptomyces sp. NPDC005303. The sequence continues at coordinate 218,939 of NZ_JBEXGM010000009.1, forward strand.
GGCGGGCTGCTCGTGCGCTTCGACGACGAGGGCGGGACCCTGGCCGACGCGGCGGCGCTGCTGCGGGCGCCGGTCCTGGTGGTGGCGTCGGCGGGCCTGGGCACGCTGAACACCACCGACCTGACGGCCCGTGAACTCAGCCGCCGCGGCCTTGACTTGGCGGGGGTGGTGATCGGCAGCTGGCCCGACTCCCCCGACCTCGCCTCGCGTTGCAACCTCGCCGACCTGCCGGACGTCTCCGGGTCTCCGCTGCTGGGCGCCCTGCCCGCCGGTGCGGGTGGGCTGGCGCCCGCCGACTTCCGCGCCGCGGCGCCGGGTTGGCTGGCTCCGCGACTGGACGGGACGTGGGACGCGGAGGCGTTCGGGGCGCGCGAGGCGCCCTGAGGAATCCCGGGACACCTCGCCGGAGCTGCGCGAGGTGCTCTGAAGGACCTCTAAGGCACCTCGCTGTCCGCGATGAGCCGCACCAGGTCGATCCGTGAGCGGATGCCCAACCGGGTGAAGACGCCCCGCAGATGGTGGTCGATCGTGCGGGGGCTCAGCGCCAGGCGGGCCGCGATCTCGCGGTTGGTGGCGCCCTCGGCGACCATGCGGGCGACCAGCAACTGCTGGGCCGTGAGGCGTGCGGTGGGATTCACGGCGTGGGTCGGGGCGGCGGGGGCGCCGAGCGCGCGGAGTTCGGCGCGGGCCCGGGCCGCGCAGTGGGGTGCTCCGAAGTGATCGAAGGCCTCCAGGGCGCTGCGGAGGCGGTCGCGTGCCTCCGTGCGGTGGCGCAATCGGCGCAGGGCGCTGCCGAACAGCAGCTCCGTGCGGGCGCGTTCGAAGTCGCGGGTGCCGTGCGCGTGGAGCTCGAGGGCGGTGCGGTAGTGCTCGACGGCCTCCTCGCCAGGGGCCAGCAGGGCTCGGCAGCGGGCACTGAGGGCGAGATCGTCGGGGCTGTCCACGGCCGTCGCCCAGCGGTGGTAGTCGGCGTGGGCGCCGCGCGCGATCCGGGTGTCGTCGGTGCGGACGGCGGCCTCGACGTAGTGCGGGGTGGCCAGGTGCCGGATGGCCCGGTGTCCGTGGCCGGGCCCGAACCCGGCGAGGGCGCGCAGCCGGGCCGCCGCGCCGACGAAGCGGCCGTCGGTGAGGTCGAGGAAGGCGAGCGCCCACTGGGCGAGGGCGGCCGGCAGGCCGAGTCCACGGGCGAGGGCGTACGAGCGCGCGGCGGCGGCGCGTGCACGGCAGGTGTCGGCGTCTCCGGTGATCGCCGCGAACATGGCGAGGGCGGCCTGGAGATGGCAGGCGCCGTTGTCCTGTCCGGTGGCGTACGACTGGTGCAGGGCCTCCGTCGCGGCGGCCTGTCCGGCCTGGGGGCGGCCGGTCCAGAAGTCGGCGTAGGCGCGGAACTCCATGGCCTGTGCCATGACGGCGATCGCGCCCCGGGTGCGGGCGGAGGCGGCGGCCCGGAGGGTCGCGGTGGCGGCGCGGGTGTGGTCGCCGAGCATCAGAGCCGCGATGCCGGCGTGCACGAGGAGGGTGGGGTCGCCGCCGGGGCCGCAGCGTCCGGCCGCCGCCTCCAGGAGGTCGCGGGCGTCCTCGTAGCGCCCCTCGAAGGCGGCCGCGAGTCCGCCGAGCGTGCCGGGCGGTGCGATCCCGAGCCGTCCGGCGACCCGGGCGGCCTCCCGGCAGCGGCGCAGGTCACCGGTGTAGACGGCGGCTTCGGTGGCGCGGGCGAGGAGGTGGGTGGCGGGGTCGGCGGACACCCCGGCGTCCCGTGCGGTGCCCCCTGCCTCTGGAGACTCGTTCCCTCCCCCGGGTCTCGCGCGGTGCGCCGCTGCCCCCAGGAGCGCGTCGAACGCCTCCGTGGCGTTGCCCGCGCGCAGCGCGAACAGACCCGAGAGGGCGTCGTCGGCCGTACCGTCGGCCGCGAGACGGCGGGCCCGGTCGCCGTCGCCGGCCTGCCAGGCGTCGGCGGCGGCACGTGTCACCAGACGGGAGCGTTCCGGCAGATCCGGGCAGAGCGTGGCGGCCCGCTCCAACAAGGCCCGCGCCAGATCGAGTTGGCCGGTGCCGCGGGCCTTGTCCGCGGAACCGCGCAGCTCCGCCGCGAGCCGTCCGCTCGGACCGAGCGCGCCCGCGCCGCGGTGCCAGGACCGGCGGGGGGTCTCGCCGTCGCCGCGCAGCACGCGGGCCAGCAGGCGGTGGACGGCACGGCGGTCGGCCGAGGAACCGGACTCGTACGCCGCGATCCTGGTCCAGGCGTCCCGGAAGACGACTCCGCCCGCCCCCGAGTGCGCCACGCCGACCGCCTCCGCGCTCTCCAGCGGGCGGGTGTCGAGGCGGGCGGCGGTGACCGCGCGGGGGAAGGCGTGGGTGGCGACCGGGTACTGGTCGGCGGCCGCGAGGAGCAGGAGGAGGCGGGTGTCGTCGGGCAGGGCCCGGATCTCCGCGCGTAGCGCGCGCAGTAGGGCCGGGGCGAGGTCGACGGGGTCGGTGGGGAGCGGGTCCAGACCGGCCGACTGGCGGTCGGTCAGCAGCGTCACGAGCTCGGCGGCGGCCCGCAGATCGCCGTAAACGGAATGCAGCAGCCGCACCCTGACGCCCTCGGGTAGGGCCGGGATCACGGGCTGGGGTGGCGAAGTGCGGGTCGGATGCGGAGGGTTCACCGGAGTCACCACACAACTCACGTTACTGGCGAGTTAATTGACACGTAAAGACCGGCGACTTCACCGATGCGCCGCGCGTAGAACCGCGCTGACACTCCTGACAACCCCACCCGTTTCAGGAGGCATCATGCAGCGCTTCGGGCGTCGCATCGCCGCGGCCGCCACGGCCGTGGTCACTTCTCTCCTTCTGGCACTCTCCTTCGCCGCGGTCCCCGCTCACGCGGCGACCCACAACCCGATCGTGTTCGTGCACGGGCTCAGCAGTGACGCGAGCAGCTGGGACGACTGGATCGCCGACTTCAAGGCGGACGGTTACACCGCGTCCGAGCTCGACGCCTGGTCGTACAGCTGGTCGCAGTCGAACGTGACCACCGCCCAGCAGTTGGCCACCGAGGTCCAGCGGGTCCTCAAGGCGACCGGCGCCTCGAAGGTCGACCTGGTCACCCACTCGATGGGCGCGCTGAGCGCCCGCTACTACCTGAAGAACCTCGGCGGCACGGCGTACGTGGACGACTTCGTCTCGGCCGCCGGCGTCAACCACGGGACGACCACGGCCTCCTGGTGCTCGTGGCTCTACACCTCGTGCGCGGAGATGTACACCGGCAGCTCCTTCCTCACGGCCCTCAACTCCGGCGACGAGACGCCGGGCGGTGTCACCTACGCCAGCTACTGGTCCAACTGCGACGACGCGCTCACCCCGGACACCACGGCGATCCTGACCGGCGCGACCAATGTCGAGGTCGGGTGCGTCTCGCACACCGACATGAACAACGACCACGGCGTCTACGAGCAGGTGCGCGACTTCGTGCGGTAGGCGCCCGCGGGGTGCGACGGGGTCCCGCGGGGGACAATCGCAGTGAGGCACGTCCTGTGAGGCACGTCCTGTGAGGGAGGCTGCCATGGCGCTGCGGTCCGCCGGTTCCGGCAAGGTGTCCCGGGACCCCGTCCACCATCCGCTGTTCGCCCGGTACTACGCCAGGCTCAGCGTCGCCGCCGAGACCGGGCTGGGCATGGCCCGGATGCGGGAGCGGCTGCTCGCCGGGCTGTCCGGGCGGGTGATCGAGATCGGCGCGGGCAACGGCCTGAACTTCTCGCACTATCCCGGCGCGGTCTCCGAGGTCGTGGCGATCGAACCGGAGCGCCGGCTGCGGCAGTTGGCGGTGGAGGCCGCCCTGCGCTCGGAGGTGCCGGTCGACGTGGTGCCCGGGGCCGCGGAGGCGCTGCCCGTCAAGAGCGAGGCCTTCGACGCCGTGGTGATCTCGCTGGTGCTGTGCAGTGTGCGCGATGTGCCGCGTGCGCTCGGCGAGGTGCGCCGGGTGCTGCGGCCCGGCGGGGTCGTGCGGTTCTTCGAGCACGGCAGGGGCGGCGGCCCGGCGATGCGCTTCACCCAGCGCGCCCTGGACCGGACGGTGTGGCCCCCGCTGAGCGGCGGCTGCCATCTGGCCCGCGACCCGGTCGAGGCCCTCCGGGAGGCCGGGTTCGAGCTCGGTCCCTACCGGCGGGTGTCGATGCCGGAGAAGGGACCGACGCTGCCTACGTCCTTCTGTGTGCTGGGCACCGCCTGGCGGCCGTCGCCGGAGGCGGGCTGATCACAGGGTCCATCTGCGCAGCTCGCGCGCGATGTCGTGCACCGAGGCGTCGCCCTTCTTGGCCACCTTGGCGAGGTCCCGGACCAGTTCGGGCGAGGTGACGACCCTCAGTCCGCTCGCGACGAGGTAGGCGTACCCGACCGCACAGGCGAAGAGCGCGTTGGTGCGCTCCAACGCCGGGACGTGGATGAGGAGTTGCAGCAGCGAGGCGGCACGCAGATGCGGGCTGTCGTAGACGGGGATGTCGAAGATCTCGGCCTGGTGCCGTGCCACGGCGGCCACCAGGGCGCCCCAGTCGGTGACCTGGGGATCGCCCGGGGTCTTCTGCTCCGCGAGCATCAGGAGCCAGGCGAGATCGATGTGCAGATCGCTCAACGATCCTCGTGTTCCTTGCCGTCCTTGCCGAACTCCTCCGTGAACACGGATTCGTACTGCTTCATGAAGTCGGCGGCGGCCTCCACGAAGGCCTGACCCGCCTCGCCGGTGTCTTTCATGACCAGTTCCTCGATGTAGCGGTTGACGCTCACGCCGCGGGCGAGGGCACGTTCACGGGCGGCGCGGGCGGTGCCCTCGTCCACCCGCACGTTCAACTGAGTCTTCGCCATACCTCGAAGCTAGCGCCGAAGTGCTAGCACTGGCAAGAGGGGCCTCCGGGGTCACCATGTGCCCCTTACACGGGTATCAGGGGCCCAACCTGGGGTGGAGGCCGCCTCGACCGGAAGGGGGATATCGGGTGTGGGGCGGATCACACTACCCTCGGCCTCATGGCAACTGCTGCGGAGGAAGCCCCGGACACCGCCCCGGCCGACGCGATCGCGGCCCGCGCCCGCGGTCTGACCAAGGCGTACGGCTCGGGCGAGACGGCCGTGCTCGCCCTGGACTCGGTGGACGTGGACATCGCTCGGGGCCGCTTCACCGCGGTCATGGGGCCCTCGGGCTCCGGGAAGTCCACGCTGATGCACTGCCTGGCGGGCCTCGACAACGTCTCGGCCGGTCAGGTCTGGCTCGGCAACACCGAGATCACGGGACTCAAGGAGCGCGAGCTGACCCGGCTGCGCCGGGACCGGATCGGGTTCATGTTCCAGTCGTTCAACCTGATCCCCACACTGAACGCGGCCGAGAACATCACCCTGCCCATGGACATCGCGGGCAAGAAGCCCGACGAGAAGTGGCTGGACCAGGTCATCGACACCCTGGGCCTCAGGGACCGCCTGAAGCACCGGCCCTCGCAGCTCTCGGGTGGTCAGCAGCAGCGCGTCGCGTGCGCCCGCGCGCTCGCCTCCCGGCCCGAGCTGATCTTCGCGGACGAGCCGACCGGCAACCTCGACTCACGGGCGGGCCTGGAGGTCCTCGGGTTCCTGCGCGAGGCCGTCGACCAGCTCGGGCAGACCGTCGTCATGGTCACCCACGACCCGGGCGCCGCAGCCCACTCCGACCTGGTGCTCTTCCTCGGGGACGGGCGGATCGTGGACCGTATGGAGCGGCCCACGGCTGAGGCCGTGCTGGAGCGCATGAAGCGCTTCGACGGGATCCGCGGTCAGTTCGACGCCGACCCCGACGAGGGATGACCCCGTGCTGAAGGCGACGCTCCGCAGTTTCCTCGCCCACAAGGGGCGGCTGCTGCTCTCCGCGCTGGCCGTGGTCCTGTCCGTCGCGTTCGTCTCGGGCAGCCTGATCTTCTCCGACACCCTGAGCCGCACCTTCGACCGGCTCTTCGCCTCGACCGCGCCCGACCTCACGATCAGTCCCAAAGAGGACCTCAGCGAGGCCATCCCGTCCGGCACCACGGTCACCCTGCCGGCCGCGCTCGCGGACCGGGTCGCCCGGGTCGACGGGGTCGGTGCCGCGCGCTTCGACGCCGAGGACGACGGCATCACCGTCGCCGACTCCGAGAACGAGTCGGTGGGCTCGACCACCGGCGCCCCCACCATCGGCACCGACTGGAACCCGACCTCGCGCAGCCCGGTGAAGCTCACCTCCGGCCACGCCCCGCACGGCCCGGCCGAGGCCCTGCTCGACTCGGAGACCGCCGACCGCAAGGACCTGCGCATCGGCGACCCGCTCACCGTCATCGCGGGGCCCGGCTCGTTCAAGGTGCGGATCGTCGGCATCGCCACCTTCACCACCACCAACCCCGGTGCCACCCTGCTGTTCCTCGACCCGCCGACCGCACAGACGAAGCTCCTCGGCTCCTCGAAGGCCGCCACCAGCATCTCGGTCGACGCCGCCGAGGGCGTCAGCAACGACCAGCTCAAGCAGCGCGTGGCCGCCGCACTCGGCACGGGCACCTACGAGTACCGGACCGCCGACGAGCAGGCGAAGTCGGACATCGACCAACTGGGCGGCTTCCTCGACGTCATCAAGTACGTCATGCTCGGCTTCGCGGGCATCGCCGTCCTGGTGGGCATCTTCCTGATCGTCAACACCTTCTCGATGCTGATCGCCCAACGCACCCGTGAACTGGGCCTCCTGCGCGCGCTCGGCGCCGACCGGCGCCAGGTCCGACGCTCGGTGCTCACCGAGGCCACCCTGCTCGGCCTGGTCGGCTCCACCGTCGGACTCGGCACGGGCATCGGGCTCGCCGTCGGACTCATCGCCCTCATGAACGCCTTCGGCATGAACATCGAGACCGGCGAGATGGTCATCGGCTGGGGCACACCCGTGGCGGCGTACGTCGTCGGTGTGGGCGTCACCTTCGTCGCGGCCTATCTCCCGGCCCGGCGCGCGGCGGGCGTCTCCCCCATGGCGGCCCTCTCGGACGCCGAGATCGCCGGGATCGGAAAGCCGCTGCGCGTGCGGGCGATCGTGGGCGGGATCGTCGGCGCGGCGGGCGCGGCCGCGCTGCTGGGGTGTGTCACCTCGTCGAGGACGGCGTCCGCGGCCTCCTTGCTCGGCCTCGGTGTCGTCCTGACGCTCCTCGCCACCGTGATCGCGGGCCCGCTGCTGGTGCGGCCGGTCATCCGGGTGCTGGGCGGAGCCTTCCCGGTCCTCTTCGGCCCGGTCGGGCGGATGAGCCAGCGCAACGCCCTGCGCAACCCCCGCCGCACCGGCGCCACCGCTGCCGCCCTCATGGTCGGCCTCGCCCTGGTCGGCGGGATGTCCGTGGCCAGCGCCTCCATGTCCAAGTCCTTCGACGACCAGATCGACAAGACGCTGGGCGCCGACTTCGTCGTGCAGAACGGCAACTTCCTGCCGTTCCCCCAGGAGGTCACCGACGCGGTGCGCAGGACCGAGGGCGCCGGGCTCGTCGTACGGTCGAGGTTCGCCCCCGTCGCCGTACGCCTGCCGGACGGCAAGCGCGTGGAGACCACCGCCGCCGGGTACGACCCGCAGCTCGACGAGGTCGCCCACATCACCTACGCGCAGGGCGACACCGCCGCCGCGCTCGCCTCCGGGCACCTGGCCATGGACGTGGACTTCGCGCGCGACCACGAGGTGAAGGTGGGCAGCAGGATCCCCGTCGAGTTCCAGGGCGGGCGCCGCACCGACCTGACCGTGGGCGCCCTCACCGACCAGGACTCGGCGGACGGGTTCGGGACGCAGGGCGGCATCTACTTCGGTCTGGGCACGCTGGAGCGGTTCGCACCGGGCGGCCAGGACTCCGCGCTGTACGTGAACGCCGCCTCCGGCACCGGCGCCGACCGGTTGCGGGCCGCTCTGGAGAAGACCCTCGATCCGTATCCGCAGGTCCAGGTGCGCGACCTCGCGGACTACAAGGACCTGGTCCACGACCAGATCGCCGTCCTGCTCTACCTCGTGTACGCGCTGCTCGGGCTCGCGATCGTCATCGCGGTGCTCGGCGTGGTCAACACGCTCGCCCTGTCCGTCGTGGAGCGCACCCGGGAGATCGGGCTGCTGCGCGCCATCGGGCTCGCCCGGCGTCAGTTGCGGCGGATGATCCGGCTGGAGTCGGTGGTGATCGCCGTGTTCGGGGCGGTCCTCGGGCTGGCGCTAGGGCTGGTGTGGGGGGTGTGCACCCAGCAGGTGCTGGCGCTCCAGGGCATGAACGCGCTGGCGATCCCCTGGGGCACGATCGTCGCGGTCGTCGTCGGCTCGGCGGTGGTGGGCATCGTGGCGGCGCTGCTGCCGGCCTTGCGTGCATCGCGCATGAACGTACTGGCGGCGATCGCGCACGAGTGATGCAATCACGGGGCAGAAAACTCAAGTCGCTTATCGCTGAGGAGAGTTCATGCCCCGCCCCGATCAGTTCCGCCCGTTTCGCTTCGCCGTCAACCTGACCGCCGCCGCAACCGACGCCGACTGGCGCGCCAAGTGCCGACAGGCCGAGGAACTCGGTTACGACGTGATCCTGGTCCCCGACCATCTCGGCAAGGTCGCGCCCTTTCCCGCGCTGGTCGCGGCGGCGCAGGTCACCGAGCGACCGCGGCTCGGCACGTTCGTCCTCAACGCGGGCTTCTGGAACCCCACGCTGCTCGCCCGTGAGGTGGCCACGGTGGACGCCCTCACCGGCGGCCGCCTCGAACTCGGCCTGGGCACCGGCTATGTGCAGTCCGAGCACGACCTGGCGGGACTGCCGTTCGGCTCGCCGGGCGAGCGGGTGGACCATCTGCGGTACACGGTCGAGGAGTTGGAGCGGCTGCTGTCCTCGGCGGACCATGTGCCACAGCCGGTGCAGCGGCCCCGGGTGCCCCTGCTGATCGGCGGTATAGGCAACCGGATGCTGGAACTGGCCGCCGGGCACGCCGACATCGCGGCCTTCACCGGGGCGACCCTGGTGCCGGGCAACACGACCGGCAAGCTGACCCCGACCACCGCCGAGCAACTCGACGAGCGGGTCGCGCGCTACCGGCGACTGGCAGAGGGGCGCAAGGAACCGGCCGAACTGAACCTGCTCATCCAGATGGTGGTCGTCACCGACGACCGCGAGGCCGTCGCCACGCCGTTCCTGCACCGGGTGCCGGACCTGACCCTGCAGCAGGCGCTGGACCTGCCCATCATGCTGATCGGCACGGTCGAGGAGATCGTCGCGCAGGTGCTGGCGCAGCGCGAGCGGTACGGCTTCACCTATCTGACGGTGCTGGAGGCGTCCATGGAGGCGTTCGCACCGGTGATGGCTCAGCTGCGCGGCTTGTAGCCGTCCGGATGCTGGAACCGCGGGTGTCGGGCCGTCGAGCGTGATGGGATCGTCGTATGACCGACCTGCGGATACGGGCCGCGACGCCCGACGACCTCGACACCGTGCTGGCCTTCTGGAAGCAGGCCGCCGAGGGGACGAGCATCAGCGACGACCGGGACGGCGTGGAGCGACTGGTCACCCGCGACCCCGAGGCGCTGATCCTGGCCGAGCTCGACGGCGAACTCGTCGGCACGGTGATCGCGGGCTTCGACGGCTGGCGGTGCCATCTGTACCGTCTCGCGGTGCACCCGGACCGCCGGCGGCGGGGCGTCGGCTCGGCGCTGCTCACGGCCGCGGAGGAGCGGTTCGTCCGGCTCGGCGGGCGGCGCGGGGACGCGATGGTGCTGGTGCGCAATGAGACGGCACAGCACGCATGGCGCGCGGCGGGGTATGCGCCCGAGGAAACGTGGCGGCGCTGGGTGAAGCCCTTCGCCGCCGGGTAGGACGGGCGATCCTGGGGACCCTGTCCGATCATGGGACGGAGGTGACCCGATGACCGAAGTGCTCCTCCTGCTGGTGGCGATCCTGCTCTCGCTGGCCTGCGGTGGCTTCGTGGCGGCGGAGTTCTCGCTGACCACGGTCGAGCGCGGCTCGTTGGAGCGGGCGGCGGAGCGGGGCGAGCGGGGTGCGTCCGGTGCCCTGAAGGCCGTGCGGAATCTGACGTTCCAGCTGTCCGGGGCGCAGCTCGGGATCACCGTCACCAACCTGGTGGTCGGCATGCTCGCCGAACCGTCGATCGCGGCGCTGATCGCGGGGCCCCTGGAGGCGCTGGGGATCTCGCGGTCCACGTCCCGGTCGCTGGCGCTGGTGCTGGGGACGGCGCTGTCGACGGTGTTCCTGATGGTGGTCGGCGAGCTGGTGCCCAAGAACTGGGCGATCTCCTCGCCGTTGGCCATGGCCAAGCGGGTGGGCACCGCGCAGAGCTGGTTCAGCGCGGCCTTCCGCCCCTTCATCACCCACCTCAACAACACGGCCAACCGGGTGGTGCGCCGCTTCGGCCTGGAACCCGCCGAGGAGCTGGCCTCCGCGCGCGGGCCGCAGGAGCTGGCCGCACTGGCCCGGCACTCCGCCCGGGCGGGCGCGCTGGAGGCGGACACCGCCGAGCTGTTCGTCCGCACGCTCAACCTCGCGGACCTGACCGCGGAGAACGTGATGACCCCGCGGGTGCAGGTGATCGCCCTGGACGTCCAGGCGACCTGCGAGGACGTGGCGAACGCGACGCGCGCGACCGGGCTGTCCCGGTTCCCCGTCTACCGCGGCAGCCTCGACTCGGTGGTCGGCATCGCGCACATCAAGGACGTCCTGGCGGTACCGGCCGACCGCCGGCCCCGCGCCTCGGTCGCCGAGCTGCTGCGCGAGCCGCTGCTGGTGCCCGAGTCGCTCACCGTGGACCGGCTCCTGGACCGCCTCTCCGGCAAGCGCACGATGGCGGTCGTCATCGACGAGTACGGCGGTACGGCGGGCGTGGCCACGCTGGAGGACATCGTCGAGGAGGTCGTCGGCGAGGTACGCGACGAGCACGACCCGCACGAGACGCCCGACCTCGCCCCCGCGGGCACCGACGAGGACGGCAGGGAGCTCTTCCGGGCCGACGGCTCGACCCGCATCGACCAGCTCGCACGCGTGGGCCTGCGGGCGCCCGAGGGCCCGTACGAGACGCTGGCCGGCCTGCTGGCGACGGAACTGGGCCGGATTCCGGCCGTCGGCGACTCGGTGGAGGTGACCGGCTGGCGGCTCGACGTGACGGACGCGCAGGGACGCAGGGCCGCGCGGGTGCTGCTGCACGCGCCTCCGGCCGGAGAGGGGACCGGGTCATGACTAAAGCCGAGCCCCTGCTCCCGGAGAGGACCGTGCGATGACCGTCGTCCAGTTGCTGATCGGTCTGGCGACGCTCGTCGTGAACGCCTTCTTCGTAGGTGGCGAGTTCGCGCTGATCTCGGTGCGGCGCAGTCAGATCGAGCCGTACGCGGACCAGGGCGACCGGCGGGCGAAGAGCGTGCTGTGGGGGCTTGAACACGTCTCCGCGCTGATGGCCGCCGCGCAGCTCGGGATCACGCTGTGCACGCTGGTCCTGGGCGTGGTCGCGGAGCCCGCGATCGCGCATCTGCTGGAGCCGGTGTTCCACGCGGTGGGCGTGCCGGAGAGCGCGGGGCACGCGGTGTCCTTCGTCATCGCGCTGGCCTTGGCGACCTATCTGCACATGCTGTTCGGCGAGATGGTCCCGAAGAACGTCACGCTCGCGGAACCGGTGCGCAGCGCGCTGCTCCTCGGGCCGCCGCTGGTCGCGCTGGCACGCGGGCTGCGCCCGGTGATCTTCGCGGTCAACGCCTTCGCGAACGCCCTGCTGAGGCTGTTGCGCGTGGAGACCAAGGACGAGGTCACGGCGAGCTTCTCGGACGCCGAGCTGGCACGGATCGTGCGGGACTCCGGCGAGGCCGGACTGATCGACGAGCGTGCCCGGGAGCGGCTGCACGACGCGCTGGAGCTGGGCCGACGGCCGGTGAGGGACGTGGTGCTGCCCCTTGAGCGCGTGGTCTACGCGCGCGTGGGCGTCACCCCGGAGCAGCTGGAGGCGCTGTCGAGCGAGTCCGGGTTCTCCCGGTTCCCGGTGGTGGACGAGGGGCGCCGGATCGTCGGCTACCTCCACGTCAAGGACGCGCTGGACGCCTCGCCGCGGGATCTGCCGTTCCCGGTGCGGGACATGCGGCCGATCGCACGGATCCGGGAGAACACACCCCTGGACGACGTGCTGACGGCGATGCGGCGCAGTCGGACGCACCTGGCGGCGGTGGTCGGCGAGGACGGGCGGCTGGCGGGGCTGGTGACGATGGAGGACGTGCTGCGGGAGCTGTTCGGACAGCAGGTGTGACGGTGCTCGAACCCACCGACCGGTAAGTATGTGAGCGGGTTACCATTTCTTCCGCCATGCAGACGAATCCCACTTACTCCAGCCTGGTCGCGGTCGGCGACTCCTTCACCGAGGGCATGTCGGACCTGCTGCCGGACGGCTCCTACCGGGGCTGGGCCGACCTCCTCGCCGGCCGGATGGCCGCCGTGACGCCCGGCTTCCGGTACGCCAACCTCGCGGTGCGCGGCAAGCTGATCCAGCAGATCGTCGACGAGCAGGTCGACGTGGCCGCGGCCATGCAGGCGGACGTGATCACGCTGGTGGGCGGGCTCAACGACACCCTGCGGCCCAAGTGCGACATGGTCCGGGTGCGCGACCTGCTGACGGAGGCCGTGGAGCGGCTGGCCCCGTCCTGCAAGCAGCTCGTCCTGATGCGCAGCCCCGGCCGTCAGGGCCCGGTCCTGGAGCGTTTCCGGCCGCGCATGGAGGAGCTGTTCACGGTCGTCGACGAGCTCGCCGCCCGGCACGGAGCGGTGGTCGTCGACCTGTACGGCGCTCCCTCGCTCTCCGACCCGCGCCTGTGGGACGTGGACCGGCTGCACCTGACGGCCGAGGGCCACCGTCGCGTCGCCGAGGCCGTGTGGCAGACCCTCGGCTACGACCCCGAGGACACGGAGTGGCGTACGCCGGTCCCGGCGACGGTCCCCCCGCGGTGGGTCGCCCGGCGCATCGCCGACGCCCGCTTCGCCCGGCAGCACCTGCTCCCGTGGATCGGACGGCGTCTGACGGGCCGCTCCTCGGGCGACGGCCTGCCCCCGAAGCGACCCGACCTCCTGCCCTACGAGCACTGAGGACGCCGTGCACACGCGCGTGGTCAACCTCAGGGGCCGTATCCACGAGTACGGCCCCCGCCTCGAACACGCGCCCGCCGACCTCGTCTACGTCGGCCGCCGCTGGACCCTGGGCGGCTGGGACCTGCCGAAGCACCCGCTGTACAACCCCTTCGCCTACGACACCCCCGCGCGCCGCCGGGACGGCACGCGGGCCGAGGTGATGGCGAAGTACCGGACGTATCTGCTGGGGCGGCCGGATCTGCTCGCCCTGCTGCCCGGCCTGCGCGGCAAGGCCCTGGCCTGCTGGTGTGCGCCCGAACCGTGCCACGCCGAGGTCCTGGCGGAGCTCGCGGAGGAGCTCTCGTAGGTTCCGACGAACGGGACCCCGACGCCGGCCTGCAGGAATCGGCATCGGGTGGATATCCCGATCATGAGAGCCCTGCCGTTGTGCTTGCCGGAAACCTCATCCATGCAGTGGTGTTAGTCACACACCATGGCGGCCGCATTGATACCGATTTGCCTGTCGATCATCCGAATGGTGAGACCTAGACGAACCCTTGATGCAATCTTTAGATTTCCTCCTTGATCTTGAAGGTTCTTGGTCAATGACGGGGAGAAGCTTTGAATACTGGGGGGAGACGTGGGCTGAGACGGCGCCTCGCGGTTGGCGTCGTCGGACTGACCGCGTCGTCTGCTGTGCTGGGCGGGCTGTTGCAGCCTGCGGTCGCTGACGACGGCCGTAACGCCGAAGGGCGCGAGAGCACCACTTCGGTCCCGGCGGACAATGCGGCGCGAGGCAAAGCGTTTTGGGAAGACGACAGCCTCCCCGCGAAGACCGTGGAACAAGAGGCTTCACAGAAGGCGGTGGCGAGCGGTCGGCGAACTGAGGTCGAAGCGCTTACCACGGAGACCGGACAGGTCTTCGCCAATCCTGACGGCACCTTCACGGTGGAGACTTCTCCGGCGCCCGAACGGGTGCGCAGAGACGGTCGCTGGGTAGCCGTGGACACCACCCTGGTGCGGCAGACGGACGGAACGGTGGAGCCCAAGGCGGCTCAGAACTTGGTGCTTTCGGGTGGGGGTACAGCACCGCTGGCCCAGATCACAGAGAAGCAGCACACCTACCAGGTCTTCTCGCCATGGGCTCTCCCGACGCCCGAGCTGGATGGTTCGCACGCCGTCTACAAGTCTGTCCTGCCGGATGTCGACTTGGTGGTGGAGGTGACAGCGGACGGCTTTTCGCAGAACCTCGTGGTACACACCCCGCAGGCCGCCGCCAACCCTGCCCTGGAGTCCATCAGTTACCCCGTCAAGGTGGACGGCCTGCAGGCTCGTACCAACGCCAACGCGGTTTCCTACGTGGACGCCGGCGGGCATCCGGTCTTCATCAGCAGTGCGCCGCTGATGTGGGATGCCGGCAGCTCGGACGGCACGCACACGATGCTGGCGAGGAGCGAGTCGGAGGTTACCGCTGCGGTTGATCCTGTCGATGCGCTCACGCCCGACAGTCAAGCCCGTACGTCGGTTGCCGATGTCTCGGCTGACAACGAGGAACTGAGGATCGTTCCCGATCGGGAGTTCTTGCAGAACCCCGAGACGACGTACCCCGTCGTGATCGATCCGCCCACCGTCAAGGCGAAGCTGGCCGGCTGGACCACTGTCTGGTCGACCGAGCTGGACACGTCCTTCTGGAACACCAGCCACGCTCTCGGCGTGGGCTACGACGCTTTCGTCGACAACAAGAAGGCCCGCTCGCTCTTCCAGTTCGACACCCGCGCGGTGTCCGGCAAGAAGATCCTGCACGCGCAGTTCTCGGCGTACGAGATCTGGTCCGCGAACTGCACCAAGAAGAACGTGGAGTTGTGGCGCACCAGTCCCATCAACTCCTCGACCAAGTGGGGTGCGCCGTCATGGTCGGCGAAGGTGGACACTGTTTCCGCGGCCAACGGGTTCTCCAGCGACTGCAAGGACGCAACGGTTGAGTTCGACGCCACGTCGGCGGTGGCCTACACCGCCAAGGCGAAGTCGACGACAACCACGCTGGGGCTGCGGGCGGACGAGGGTGATCCGATTGCCTGGAAGCAGTTCATGTCGCCCAAGGATTCAGCGACCACTTCTGAGCGCAAGCCGATCCTGTCGATCACCTATGTGACGCCACCGACGAGCGCTCCGTCGACTGTGAAGATGTCCGATCCGAACGTGGCATGTTCGTCGTCGTCCGGCCCAGCGGTCATCCGCGACACCACTCCGCGGTTGACGGCCACCCCGACCTCCGCGGACGGTTCCAACGCCGTGCTGCGCCCGAACTTCGAACTGTACGCAGGGAGCAGCACCACACCGACCTCGCTGAAGCCCTCCGCCTACACCGCCAGCGGCACAGCAGGAACAGTCCCGACGGCCACCCTGACGTCCGGCACCACGTATCACTTCCGGGCCCGTACCGAGTACAAGTACACCTATGACGGAACCACCGGTTACCTGTACGGCCCTTGGTCGGCGTCCTGCTATTTCAAGGTCGACAACACCGGCCCGCCGAAGCCCGTCATCACCTCCGACGACAACGTCTATCCGGAGTGCGCCGGCACCACCTGCACCACGTCGCCGGAGACCGGCAGCGTCGGCATGACGGGCACATTCACCATCGCCGCAGGCGCCGCTGACGTTCGGCGCTATGTGACCTGGCTCAATGGCGTGAAGATCGAGGACAAGACCTACAGCGCGAACACTGCCACCCACAAGGTGTCGGTGACCCCGGACAAGCGGCTGACCAACACCCTGCGCGTGCAGACCTTCGACGCCGCGGGCAACCCGGGCGAAACCCGCGACTACCTGTTCAACGTGGCCAAGCCCGCGGCGCCGGTGGGCGTGTGGAATTTCGACGAGGGCAACGGCACCGTCGTCGCCAACGCACAGGGCACCGCCCACCCCCTGACACTCACCGACGCCACCTGGACGAACTACGCCCGTCAAGGCAAGGGCCTCAAAACCAACGGCACCAGCAGCTACGCCGCCACCAGTGGATCCGTCCTGGACACCGCAGGAAGCTTCTCCGTCGCTGCGTGGGCCAACCTCGGCACCCGCGACAAGATCAGTACGGTCGCCAACCAGAACGGCTCCAAGGTAGGCGCCTTCCAGCTGTACTACTCCGAGTCCCTCGACCGATGGGTCTTCAACCGGTACGCCGCCGACTCCGACACCACCAGCCCCACCATCGTCCGGGCCACCTCCACCAAGCCCGGCGTGGTCGGCGCCTGGACTCATCTGCTGGGTGTCTACGACCGTCAGCACCAACAGCTCCGCCTGTACGTGAACGGCGAGCTGCAGCAGGAGACGGCCTTCACCACCCCCTGGGCAAGCTCCGGGCCGTTCGAAGTCGGCCGGTTCAAGGGCGCAGGCGGCCCCTCCAGCTACTTCACCGGCCAGATCGACCAGGTCCAGGCGTACAAGCGCGTCGTCTACCCCGACGAGCTGGCAGCCCTGGTCAACCTGGAAGACCCCACGACCGGCAAGACCCAGGCGGAGCTGCTCGCGCACTGGAACATGGACGAGACCTCCGGCACCACCGGTGCTGACGCCTCAGGCCGGAGCAATCAGCTGCTGCTCCAATCCGGTGCGGCCTTCAAAGCCACCGACGACGCCGGACACGGCAATGTCCTCGAACTGAACGAAGACGTCCTTGGCCGGGCCACTTCCGCAGTGGCACTGGACGACAGCGGCAGCTTCACAGTCGCTGGATGGGCCAATCTCGCGCAGTTGAAGCTTGAGGACACCACCGTCGCCCATTCACCCACCGTCTTCTCCCACCCAGGCAACCAGCGCAACGCATTCCGCCTGTGGTACCGGCAGGAAGCCGGAGAGACGGTAGGCGACTGGAACTTCGGCGTCTACGCCACCGACGTCCTCAACGGCCCAGCAGCCACCACTGTTTCCGATGAGGTCAACCCGCCCGGTAACTGGATCCACGTGGTCGGCGTGTACGACTCCGTCACGCAGTCGGCCAAGCTCTACGTCACCGGCGAACGCCAGGGCGACGAGAACGGCGCCTACGTCGCCGACGTCTACCAGCCCACCGGCCCGCTCATGGTCGGCGGCTCCCGACGGCACGACACCGGAGCATGGGGCAACGCCCTTCCGGGACAGCTCGACGACATGCGCGTGTACGCCGGCGTGCTCTCCGAGGAGGAGATCACCCAGCTGTCCATCGTCGACGAACCGCCCATCGACATCGGCTGAACCTGGACCGCTGCGCATCTTCTCAGGCGCAGCCACGATTCCCGCGGTGTGCCGGGCCGTCCGACCCGGCACACCGCCTCGTTTCGAGACCGAAGGAACCCACTGTGACAAGGCGCAGATTCGTGCTGCCCTCATGGTCGTGGCACCGGGCGGGACGACGCCGACTGGCGGCGGTCAGCCTCCCCGTGGTTGCCGCCGTGACGGCCACGCTGCTCGGCGCGGCACCACCCGAAGACGTCAGCCGCAACCATACCCAGCTGCCCAAACCGGAGTACGGCAAGGCCACGGCCTTCCCGGCCAAGGTCAAGAAGATCAATGATCCGACCGTGTCGGCCGCCGCCAGGACACGCAAAGCCGCCACGACTGAGCCGGTCTGGCCCACACCCGGCTCCGCGACCGTGGAGCTTCCTGCCGACGCCGGCAAGGGTGCAAAGGCCGGCGGCCTGCCCGTGACCCTCACCACCCCGGTCAAGCCGAAGGGCAAGGCCAAGGCCAAGGCGAAGGCGGCCAAGCTGCTCAAGGCCCCCGGCCGGGCCAAGGTCACAGTCCTGGACCGCAAACTCGCCAAGAAGCTCGGCGTTGAGGGCTTGGTGCTCTCAGTGCAGCGCGCGGATGGCGACACCAACGCTTCGAGCATGTCCGTCCGTGTTGACTACAGCCGCTTCGCGAACGCCTACGGCGGGGCCTGGGCATCACGACTGCGCGCCATCCAGCTGCCCGCCTGCGCGCTGACCACGCCGCACAAACGGGAATGCCGCACCACCGCGGTGCTGCCGACCAGCAACGACACCCACAACGACACCATCACTGCGCAGGTCACCACCCCGAAGGCCGGCAGTGCCGCCAGAACGACCATGGTGGTGGCCCTGGCCGCGGCCGCGTCCTCCGACCAGGGCAGTTACCAGGCAACCTCGCTGTCCCTGTCGTCCAGCTGGGCGGGCGGCGGCTCCAACGGCGACTTCACCTGGTCCTACCCCATGGACGTAGTTCCCGCGACAGCCGGCAAGGCCCCACAGGTGACGGTGGGCTACTCCGCGCAGAGCGTCGACGGGCGCACCTCGTCGAGCTCCGCCCAGCCATCATGGGTCGGCGAAGGCTTCAACCTCCCCACCTCGTACATCGAGCGCAGCTACGCCTCGTGTGACGACGACGGCCAGGATGGCAAGGCCGACCTCTGTTGGAAGGAAGACAACGCCTCTGTCGTCCTCAATGGAAAGTCCAGCCCGCTGATCAAGGATGCCAACGGCTGGCACCTGAAGAGCGATGACGGCGAAAAGGTCACGCGCGGCACCGGTGCGGTCAACAGCGACGACGGTGACGACAGCGACAAGGGCGAGTACTGGACCATCACCACCACGGACGGCACCCAGTACGTATTCGGCAGAAACCGCCTGCCCGGTTGGTCCGACAACGGCACCGCCGCCGACGACCCCGTCACCAACTCCACCTGGGTCGCGCCGGTCTTCGGTGATGACTCCGGCGAACCTGGCTACTCCAGCGGCACCGACTTCGCAGGCCGGGCCAAGAACCAGGCGTGGCGCTGGAACCTCGACTACGTTGTCGACCCGCACGGCAACGTCACCAGCTATTGGTACACCAAAGAGGGCAACTACTACGCCAAGAACGCCTCCACCGGCAACGGCACCTCTTATCACCGCAGCGGCTACCTGAACCGCATCGACTACGGCCAGCGCTCCGACAGCGTCTTCAGCAAGCCCGCCGCAGCCCGCGTGAAGTTCGGCGTCGCCGAGCGGTGCATCCCCGTCTCCGGCGGAGAAACCTGTGCTTCCCTGACGGAGACGAACAAGGCGGCCTGGCCGGATGTGCCGTTCGATCAGATCTGCGCCGCCAACACCGTCTGCACCGACCGCAACGCGCCTTCGTTCTTCAGCCGCAAGCGGCTCACCGACGTCACCACGCAGGTCTACAAGGGCACCGGCACAGGAACCGACACCGACTACCGCGATGTCAACACCTGGCACCTGACGCACTCGTTCCCCGATCCGGGCGACGGCTCCGCACCGGGGCTGTGGCTGGAGAGCATCCAGCACACCGGAAAGTCCGGCACCACCCCGATCACGCTTCCGGCGGTCACGTTCTCCGGCATTCAGCTGCACAACCGCGTCGACAAGACCGGCGACAGCGTCGTGCCGTACATCAAATGGCGGGTCCGCAGAGTCCAGTCCGAGACCGGCTCGGTGCTGACTGTCAACTACTCCGCCCCCGAGTGCGTGGCAGACACCAACCTTCCCACCGCGCTCGACAAGAACACCAAGCGCTGCTACCCCGTGAAGTGGATCCCTCCCACCAGCCCCACCCCCGGAGAAGACCCACAGCCGCGCACCGACTTCTTCCACAAGTACGTCGTCAAGCAGGTCACCGAATCGGACCCGTTCGGCGGCGCGCCTCTGAAGGAGACCAACTACACCTACAGCGAGGACGTAGGTGGCGCATGGGCCTACGACGACGAATCCCCCATCACGCCGACCAAGTACCGCACGTGGGGCATCTGGCGCGGCTACAACAAGGTCACCACCACCACCGGTGAAGCCGCCGGCACCCGCTCCAAGACCACCGCGTTGTACTACCGCGGCATGGATGGCGACAAGCAGTCCAACGGCACCACCCGCAGCGAGACGATCACCGACTCCAAGGGCGCGACCAAGACCGACTCCGAACAGTACGCCGGCATGCTGCGTGAGGAGATCACGTACAACGGCACCTCGGGCTCAGAAGTCTCAGCCACCGTCACCACCCCCTGGTCCCACAAGACCTCCAGCGACACCCATTCCTACGGCACGGTCGACGGCTATCTGGTGCGCACAGGAACCGAAGTAAAGCGCACACGCCAAAACAGCGGCAGTGAGATCACCTCCAGCAGCACCACCACGTACGACCCAAACAGCGGCCAGCCGCTGACAGTGGAGACCGACGCGGGCGGCCAGCAAGAATGCACCCGCACCTGGTACGCCACCAACACAAACAAATGGCTGCTGGCCTACCCCAAGCGCATCGAGACCGTTTCCACCGGCTGCAGCGCGACACCCAGCCGCAGCAACGATCCGGAGACCACCGACCTCATCTCAGACGTACGCAGCTCCTACGACGGCCAGGCGTACGGAGCGGAGCCGACCAAGGGCGACATCACACGAGCTGAGCGCCTGACCGGCTACGCCACTGACGGAACCGGCCAGTACGCGACGGTCACCACCGCAGCGTTCGACTCCCTGGGACGCCCCACCGACAGTTGGAACACCAAGGGCACCCGAACAAAGCACATCGACTACACCCCGGCTGACAGCGGCCCCCTCGCCCAGACGGTCGAAACCAACGCAGCGGGCCACACCGTCACCACCGACTACGCAACCGACTGGAACCTCAACACCTCCATAACGGACGCCAACAACAACCGCACCGAACTCGCCTACGACGCACTGGGCCGCCTCACCGACGTATGGCTGGCCGATCGCGACCGAGCCGCCGAGCAATCTCCCAGCCGCAAGTTCGAATACAAGGTGCAGGCCACCAGCGCCTCCTGGGTGGCCACCAAGTCCCTCAACAACGACGGCAGCACCTACCAGACCGAGTACGCCATCTACGACGCACTGCTGCGCCCGCGGCAGACTCAAAAGCCCGCCGCCACCGGCACCGGCCGCGTCATCTCCGAGACGAAATACGACACGCGTGGCCTGGCCGTGGAAACAGCCGCGGACTTCATCGACAGCACCGCCCCCAGCGGCGCGCTTGCCAAGCCGACCACGGCTGCACCCGCCGGATCCACCACCACCTTCGACGGGGCGGGCCGCCCGACCATTCAGGTAAACCTGGTCAACGGCAAGGAACACTCCCGCACCACCACCAGCTACGACGGCAACGCCACCACGGTCGAACCGCCCACCGGCGCCCCCGCCGTCCGCGAGCAGGTCGACACCCGCGGCCGCCTGGTCGAAAAGCGCGAGTACGAGAGCAACAGCGCCACCGCCGCCTACTCCAAGTTCACCTACACCTACGACCACGCAGACCGCCTCAAAACCGCCAAGGACGACGACGGCAACATCTGGTCCTACGGCTATGACTTCCTCGGCCGGCAGACCAGCGCCAACGATCCCGATGCCGGCAAGTCCAGCACCGAGTACAACGAACTCGATCAGATCGTCTCGGCCACCGACGCCCGCCAGCGCACCCGCGGTTACACCTACGACACGCTCGGTCGGCAAACCACCCTGGTCGACGGAAAGGTGCCCGTCGTAGACGGGGTCCCGACCCCGGACGACGCCAAGGTCCTCTCCCGGTGGTCCTACGACACCGTCGCCAAAGGCCGACTGACCTCTGCCATCCGCTACGTCGGAGGCAAGAGCGGCGATGTGTATGCCAAGACCAACGCCACGTACGACAAGCTCTACCGGGTGCTGAAAGAGCAGTACACGATCAGCACCAAAGAAGGGGCACTGGCCGGCACCGGCGTCTACGCCATCAGTAACGCCTACAACCTCGACGGCACCCTGCAAAAGCGCACTATCCCGGCCATGGGCGGGCTCGGTACGGAAGTCCTCAGCTACGGCTACACCTCCACCAGGCTGCCGGACACGTTGCAGGGGCTGACCGGCCTCGTGCAGAACACCGACTACCTTCCGGCCGGCGAGTTGATCCGCAGCACGCTGGGGGTGTCCTCAACCGCTGACTGGACCGAGGTCAACTATTCCTACGAAGACGGCACCAAGCGCCTGGCCCGCCAGACCGTCGTCTCCGAAACCCACACCGGCACCGACGCCGACCTCTATTACCGCTATGACCTCGCCGGCAACCCCATCGAGGTCGACGACAGAGCCACCAGTCCTGGTGACAAGCAGTGCTTCGTCTACGACGGTCACCGACGCCTGAAGACTGCCTGGACCGCCACCGGCGACTGCGCTACCGCGCCTACCACCAGCAACGTCGGGGGACGCGCCCCGTACTGGCAGAGTTTCACCTACGACACGGCTGGCAACCGGAAGACCTCCACCAACCATCTCGCCGCCGGAGGCGCCGCCACTACCGACTACAACTACAAGACCACTGATCAGACTCGGCCGCATGGCCTGGCGAACACGGTGACCGAATTCGCCAGCGGATCCAAGACCACCGACAGCTACACCTATTGGGAGAACGGGGCCACCAAGACCCGCACTCTCAACGGCACCACGCAGTCACTCGATTGGGATGTCGAAGGATCCCTGACCAAGGTCACCGAAGCCGGCGGCGCCACCACCGCCTTCCTGAACGACGCGGACGGCAACCGGCTCATCCGGCGTGACTCCACCGGCACCACCCTCTATCTGGGCGAAACAGAACTGCGCCTGGACAAGGCCAGTGGCAAGGTGGAAGCCACCCGCTACTACAACCACGCAGGGCAGATCATCGCCATGCGTACACCAAGCGCACTGACTTGGCTGTGCACGGACCGCAACGGCACTGCAAGCCTCCAGGTGGACGCGTCCACCCAGGCGCTCACTCGCCGTCACACCCAACCCTTCGGAGAGGTGCGCGGTAACACGCCCGCCAGTTGGCGCGGGGACAAGGGCTTCATCGGCGGAACTGAAGACCCCACCGGTCTCACCCATCTGGGGGCCCGAGACTATGATCCCTCAACTGGAAGGTTTGCCAGTGTTGATCCTGTCGCAGACCTGAAAGACCCTCAGCAGATCAACGGCTACGCCTACAGCAACAACAATCCGGTCACCTTCGCTGACCCCAGCGGAAAGTTCTTCGGGTCTCTGATTGCGACGATCATCGCGATCGTCACCGTCGTGGTCGGTGTACTGCACGCTGTCACGAGCTCCGGTTCCAGCACTGGAAGCGGTGGCATGTCCACCATGGGCAGCGCCAGTTACAGCTCCACAAGTTCCGGAAAATCCTGCACCGGCGTTATTGCGGACAAGGCATGGACCCCTTCCTGCTCCGTCGAACCTGAAGACCCACGCGCACAAGGCGACTGGAAAGACGCCGTCGCCGGAATCGGCGGCTTTTTGACGGAAGCAGCAGACGCAGCCGAATACATGACCGAGCCTTGGTGCTGGTTCGGTGCGGATTGCGGCGTGAACGGGCACTACGAGGAGCTGGTTGAATCCAAGGGAATCGACACCGACTCCCAAGCTTACGAGAACACCAAAGACGCCGCCGACGCCGTGTCGGCCGCCGCAGGTATTTTCGGCGGGGTCAAGGCCATGGCAAAGCGAGCTCTGCGAGGCGCTGTAAAGAGCGCCTGCAAATGCTTCCTGGCCGGAACCGCGGTCGCAATGGCCGACGGCTCCAGAAAAAAGATTGAGGACATAGAGCTCGGCGACAAGGTCATCGCCACTGACCCCGAAACCGGGGAAACGACGGCCGAGGAAGTCACCAGTCGCATCGTCACGGACGACGACAAGAAGTTCAACGAACTTTCCATCGCGACCAGCGACGGTACGCAAACCCTCACCGCAACGCACGAGCACCCATTCTGGTCCCCGACGAAGGGGGACTGGGTCCCGGCAGGCCGCCTCAAGCCCGGGATGAAACTGCTGTCAGACGACGGAACCACGGTTACCGTAAAAGCCAACCGCGGGTACGCCAAGCACAGCCGTACTTACAACCTGACGGTCGACAGGCTTCATACCTTCTACGTCCTGGCCGGCGAAACTCCGATCCTTGTCCATAATTCCAACTGCCCGGCATGGGCACGGGACTACATGGAGAAGATTGCCAGCAAATGGGATCGAACAAAGAAGGCTGGAAATAAGACCACCGGACAACTCTTCGACCAGGACGGCAAAGCCCTGGCCGACGAGATGATTTCCGGGGATGCGGCCACCAATAAGGCGATCAACGATTTTCTGATCGATCGGGGAGTCCCCATGCCGGGACGAACAGGTAGAGGCCCACACCCATCGGTCTCGCACGTAGAGACCAAATACGCTTGGAAAATAAGGAATGAGCTCAAGGAGCAACATTCCGTAGTGGTCATCAACAACCCAAACGGCGTCTGTAGCGATATCTACAACTGTCACCAATCCGTGCAGGCCATCCTACCGAAGGATTGGACCATGACGGTGTGGTATCCCAGCGGGAGCGGAATGGCAAGCACTGTATTGCGTGGCGCCGGCCCGCCAGCATGATTGACGGGTTAAGCCTCCTGGCGTAGCATGCCAGTCACGATGATTCTCAACGTTACTTGCAACGACCGCCGATGGTTTGCCGAGACGGACACTGAAGTATCCACCGTAGTTGCCGAAGTCCTCGGTTCTTTGCAGGGATGGAACAAGAGGGGCGAACACTGGCACCCGGGCAGCATCGCATGGTTCTCATGGTCGGACCGCCGGCACATGGGCGATGCGGATATGCCAAACAATTTCCTCGTGGTATCTCTGAACAGGGAAAGTGGCTACGGTGGGCTCATTTGGTTCGTGAATGCGGGTTATCCGGGACCGGAGACGGATGAAGTCCTTGACAACATCTGGGTCTCGGATAACCCAAACCCGCCCGATTTCGATACGGAAGTCGTATCCAATCCGGGCGAACCGTACTGGTTCGATCCACGTAGCACGCTACCCATAAAGGAAATTGAAGCTGCCGTCCATGAGTTCTGCCGTGTACGCACTGGGATTCGGCCCGAGTGTGTGCAGTGGACCTTGGGTGAAGTAAGCGGAAGGCGCGCAGACCGCGAATTTGAGACCGATCTGCCGCCGCACTGACGCCTTCAAGGTGGATAAATTCTTCGGCTGCACATGAGCAGGGGCCGCTCGGTAACGAGTGGCCCCTACCCATTTTCCCGGTCCAACCGAGTCGATCGCGCCGCGCGACCAGTCCAGCCCTGCCCTTGCCGGAAACCTCATCCGACCTGATCACGCAGCATGCTGGCACTCATGAAGGAGGCCGCCGAGTCGGTCGGTTCGATGTATGTCGAGGCGGGCGGTTTCGTCCGGATCGGTGATCGGTTCGGGGAGCGGGTGCAGCGGGCGGGCGTTCGCGATGCCCTGGTGCGGCCGGTGCACGTTGTAGAACTGCTCGAACTCCCGCAGTGCGTGTAGGAGATACCGCCGGCAAGGAAGTCCCCCGAAGATCAGCGAGGTGCTGCCGCTGCACTACCTGCACGGCCTGTCCTCCGGCGACTTCGTGCCCGCACTCGAACAGTTCCTCGGCTCCTCGGCCGGGCTCTCGCCCCGCCACCGTGACGCGGCTGACCGCCCAGTGGCAGGTCGACCGACCACAGGGCGTTCATGGACCGCGATCTGTCCGCCACCGACTACCTGTACGTCTGGGCCGACGGCGTCCATCTGCGCATTCGCCTGGCGCTCTCTGGACTCTATGGACGTTTCAGGGCCCCCACGGACGGCAGGTAAACTCCTAGGCTGATTCTAGCGATCAAGCTAAATGCCCAGGCCGGAGGGCCTTTAGAGGCTGTCTCACGTGGTGTGAAGTCTGTGCGGCCTGCTCCCAGATTGCGAAGCGGACGGTCATTTCGGCCCGGTAGTCATGTGCGGGGATCAGATGGCGGCGGGGTCGGAAGTGGGGCGTGATGCCGCTGAATGCGAACAGAAACCGCTGTGCTCCGCCCACGGAACGGAAGCCTTTCATCGCCCGTTCGCGCTGCCTCGTTGGCTGGTGGCTGTTCTCCGCCCGGTTGTTCAGGTACTTCGACTGCCGGTGCTCGACGGAGGACATGACCTCGCGGTGGGCCGCGCCGAAGGAACGCAACTTGTCGGTGACGATCACCCGCGGGACCGCACCGGTCTTCTTCATCAGCCTGCGGAAGAACCGCCTGGCCGCAGCCTTGTCCCGGCATTTCTGCACCAGGATGTCCAGCACGTTGCCGCCCTGGTCGACGGCCCGCCACAGGTACCGCTGCTCGCCGTTGATCCTGATGAAGACTTCGTCCAGATGCCACTTGTCCCCAGGCCGAGGCTGCCGGCAGCGCAGCGCGTTGGCGTAGGCCTGCCCGAACTTGGCGCACCAGCGGCGTACCGTCTCGTAGGAGACGGTCACTCCGCGCTCGAGCATCAACTCCTTGACCTCCCGGAATGACAGTGGGAAGCGGTGGTACAGCCACACGCAGTGGGAGATGACCTGGACCGGGTACTGGTGTGCCCCCTTGTACGACGGCGACACGGCCCCCACGGTCCTACCGACTTGAACCCGGTGGAAGGGGTTTGGTCCCTGTTACGAAGAGACCCGATGATGGCAAACACCGCATTCACCGACCCTGACCCCCTCACCCGCACCCTCCGCCGAGGCCTCGCCCACATCCAGCGCCCCCCGGGACTCATCGACGGCTGCCTCATCGAAACCGGCCTGACCCTCCACCCCGGCACCCGAAGCTACTCCGCCAAGGTCAGTAGTCATCCACCGCTCTGGCGAGTGGCTTTGCGAAGCGAGTCCCACAGGGTGTCGATGTGGTCGGGCAGCGTCGTCGTCGCGCCGATGGCGACGCGAATCGCGAAGTGACCGTTGACCGATGTGTGCGTGAGGAAGGAATGCCCTTCGGCGTTGACCGCCTCCATTGCTGCCTTGGTGGCGGCGTCGTCGGGGCGCCCTTCCCGGTCGACGAGGTACAGACATACGAGTGCCAGTGATGGCGGGGTGGCCAGGGCGAAGCCCGACTCGCTCTCAATCCGGTCGGCCAGGGAGTTGGCCATGGCGACGTGGCCGCGGATGCTTTCGCGCAGGCCTTCCAGTCCGGCGCCGTGCACCACCGACCAGATCTTCAACGCACGCATACGACGGCCCAACGGGACCTGCCAGTCGCGGTAATCGATGACTTCGCCCGATTCGGTCGCAGCGTTACGCAGGTACTCCGGTGTGATGGACAGCGCTGTGGGCAGCGCTCGGGCATCCCTCACCCACATGAACGAGGCGTCGAAGGCGGTGTAGAACCACTTGTGTGCGTCGGTGCAGAACGAGTCGACAAGGTTCACGCCGTCCAGGAGCCAGCGGAACTCGGGACACAACGCCGCGACTCCTGCCCACGCGGCGTCGACGTGCACCCATGCCTCGTACGCACGCGCTGCCAGCGCGACGTCTCTCACGGGGTCGATGGCACCTGTGCCGGTTGTTCCCACGGTCGGACAGACCATGACCGGCCTCTTTCCGGCGGCCGCGTCCTTGGCCAGCATGTCGGCCAGGGCATCCGCCGACATGGACAGCGTGCCCTGGGTAAAGGGGACGATCCGCAATGCTCGCGCGCCGAGCCCGGCCACACGCACGGCCTTGGCCAGTGACGAGTGGGTCTCGGCAGTGACGTACACCGTCTCGGTGCCGTCCACGCCGTGTTCGCGCCAGTCCGGGTTGCTGCGCTGCAGCGCAGCCAGCAGGGCAGCCAACGATGCCGACGAAGCCGAATCCTGCAGCGAACCGCCCCCGCCTCCGGCGAAAGTGAACTCGCGACCAAGGCCCAGGGCATCCGCCAGGCCGTCGAGCAGGACCTGCTCGATCTCCGTCCCGGCCGGCGACGTCGACCAGAGCATTCCCTGCGCCCCGATCCCGCCCGATGCGATGTCACCGAGGAGCGACAGCAGGGACGCGTTCGCTGGGAAGTAGCCGAAGAAGCCCGGGTGCTGCCAGTGGAGCGACGAGGGGACGACCACGTCGTTGAGCAAGGCGATGAGATCATCGCCAAGCGCCTGGGACGGCTGCTCAGGCAGTTCACGAGGAAGCTGCGCCTTCACGGAGCCCGGTGAGACCTTCGGCCGCACGTGCAGGGAAGGGAGCGAGGTGCGGTATTGGGCGACCCAGTCGACCAACTGGTAGCCCTGGCGGCGGAATTCATCTGGCTCAAGATCAGGCATGCTCTGTCCTAAGAGGTGGTGTTGGTCATGACGAGGGCTGAGCGCCCACCTGAGCGCTGGGGACGATCAGGTGCCCGGGGCGAGCCGGCCGCTACCGGATTCAGAGGGCCTCGATGCCGCGTACCGACTGGTGCCGCACCAGACCCTGAAGTCTACAGTTGTAGATTAATAGCTCCAATGTAATCCCTTATGGGGTCGCTGGGAAGGGGGCGCCATGGGGACCACTCTCACGGCGACCGGGCATGACAGCTCTTCGCCCTCGCTCCGTGCGCCCCTGCCGCGAGCACGTGGCGTAAGAGGTTCACCAGGTCACAGGGTTGGGCCTGCGGGTCACACGACCCCTCGGACTCATCCGCCGTGAGGCCCGCGAGTGCGACCACAGCCCTCAGCATTCAGGCGTCTACCCGTTGGTAAGGTGTCACCATGCCCAAGATCGTGGACCACGACGCGCGGCGTGAAGAGATCATCGAAGCCGTATGGCGCCTTGTCGCGCGGCGAGGATTCGCGGCGCTGAACATGCGGGATCTCGCCGCCGAAGCTGGATTCACCAACGGTGCGCTCGCACGATACTTTCCCACCAAAGCAGCAATTCTGCGGGCCGCGCTGGAGCGCGCCAATGCAGCCACCGAGCAGCGGGCCGCCCGCACCATCGCCGGCGCCGACGGCCTGAACGCGTTCCGCAAGTTCTGCGTCGAGATCATGCCCCTGGACGACGAGCGTCTCAATGAGGCCCGCGTGGTCATCGGCTTCTGGAATTACGCGGTAGCCGATCAGGAACTGATCGGCGTCTACGACCAGGCGATATCGCGCTGGCGCGATCAGATGCTCTCGTATCTGCACACTGCGGCTGAAGCGGGAGAGATCAACCCATCCTGCGATCTCGATGCGTTCTTGGACCTTGCGATGGCCACGCTGATGGGACTCCAGATCAACGCGATCTTCGCGGCCCGCCTGACCACACCCTCCCGCCAGTTGCGGATACTCGACGGACTCATCGCGGGGTTGCAGACCGGCACCTCATGATTTGAGCACGCAGGCGCAGACGTACTCACCTGTGGATCAGTTGCATCTGATCCGCCCCCTTGTGTCACAACCACCGGTGCCCATGGACCCGCGACACCACCATCCACAGCGGAAACCCACGGCAGCCGGGAACGCCTCAGCAACTCGTTCGTGCCGTGGTCCGGGTGGCGTGCACCATCGCCGCCCGGCTTTCGCGCCGTCTTCCGCCCTGCAGACATACGAAGGGGCGAGAATCGACGCGCCGGGCTTTCTCGGCAGCGGCGGCGTAGGCAGGTGCCGTGACACGTCGGCGGCGATGCCCTCGTCCGGGCAGTACACCGCGCCGGCTCGCCGGCTCATCCAGCCGGCGTTCGCGCCAACCAGTCTCCCCGACCCCCGCGGGACATGACCGGACAGGGGAATCGACGGCGCGATCACATCGAACCCGTGGCAGCCGCCTCGCCAGATGTGCAGCTCTGTCTGCACGTCGGCCGCACCCTGGTCGCACGGTTCAGGGCGACCCCCAGCACCCGAAACTGGCGGCGGTTGTCCAGCATCTCCTGGTGACGTCCAGCACCGGGGCTGCTTCCTCAGCACCTACGCGACCTCGCCGCCGGCAAGTCCACCACCCCATACGGAAAGCGAAGCCGCCCACGGGCACATCGGCGGCCGATGGCCGAGCGCTCCCTCACTCGGGCTTCGTACAATTTGGGTCCGAACGGTAATGTCGATCCAGTGCGTCGCAGAGACGTTGAAGGGGTGTGCCCGTGCCCGGCCATCGATCCATCACCGAAGCCGAGAAGCTGGCCGCTGCGAAGCTCGGCGGCATCCCGATCCGCCATGAGCAGATGGCTGTGGTGGCCAATATCCACCGGGCGGCCTCGGCGGTACGGCAGCATCTGGAGAACTCCGTGCTCCGTGGATCCGATCTCACCTGGACGGCGTTCGTCGTGCTCTGGGTGGTCTGGATCTGGGGCGAGTCGGAGACCCGGCACGTGGCTGAGGAAGCGGGGATCTCCAAGGGCACACTCACTGGGGTCGCGCGCACGCTGGAGGCTCGGGGTCTAATGCGACGGAGCGGTCATCCCACCGACGGGAGGCTGGTTCTGCTCAGCCTCACGGACGAGGGTGAGGAACTGATGCGGCGGGTGTTTCCGCAGTTCAACGAGGAGGAGGCATTCGTGGCCGAACAGCTGGACGACGACGAGTGCCGCAGCGTCGCGGACGGACTGCGGCGAGTTGTGCTCCAGGTCGAGGAGCACGGCGAGGAGCGTCGGCGCGCCCTGCTGAACGGTGCCGAGCCCGCCCTGCGTCGCAGTGGTCGCCGTCCGAAGCCGAAGGCGTGAAGGGGAGCCCGCGCAGCGGGGCGGGACTCAGAGGGAGCACGCCTCCGCCGCGATGACGGCCGACGGCGCTCGGAGCCCCCGCGTCACCGGTGACGCGATGGCAGCGATCCCACTCCCCGCCGGTGGACCGCGGCAGCTGATCGCATCGGGCGATGGCGATGTCCTGCGGTCCCAGCCCTCGGGCGGCGGTGATGCGCCGCAGAGTTATGCCGGGAGCGAGGTAGCCGCGGGGGCAGGACTTGTGCGGCGTCCGACGAGGAAGACGACGGTGAGTTCTCGTGCTGTCAATGGCGGTCGCGTGCGGCGCCTACAAGGGCGTCGAACAGTCCCTGCTGGGCGGGGTCTTCATGGGCGGTGTCCTCGGGGTGCCACTGGACCGCGGCGAACCAGCCGAGAACTCCGGGCAGTTCGAGCCCTTCCACCGTGTCGTCGGCGGCCCGGGCGGTGATCGTGAGGCCGGCGCCCGTACGGTCGACCCGCTGGTGGTGGTAGCAGGATGCCTCCACCTTCTCGGCGCCGGTGGCCTGTTCCAGCAGCGAACCGCGCCGGATCGCCATCGGGTGCACGACATGTCGGTGCTCGCGGTCCGGACCGCCCATGTCCTGGTGGAGGGTGCCGCCGAGGGCGGTGTTGACGACCTGGAGGCCGCGGCAGATCGCGAGCAGGGGCAGGCCCAGGTCGATGGACTGGCGGGCGACCTCCAGGTCGAAGGCGTCCTGGAGGTCGTCGACGTCGTACACGCTGTCGTGGGTGTCGGTCGCGCCGTAGCGGTACGGGGCGAGATCGCCGCCGCCGGGGAGGAGGACGCCGTCGAAGCGGGCGAGGCGGGCGGCCACGCCGGCGGCGGTGGGCTCGGCGGGGTGGATGGTGGCCGGTTCGCCGCCGGCCCGCCAGACCGCCTCGACCAGCGCGCGGGCGTTGACCTCGGCGGCGTAGCGCAGGGCGGAGGTGGAGGCGGCGAAGCGGGCGGGGATCGCGATCAGCGGTCGCGCGGGCGTCGTCACAGCTGGATCCAGGTGGTCTTGAGTTCGGTGTACTTCTCGATGGCGTGGGCGGACTTGTCGCGTCCGTTGCCGGACTGCTTCACGCCGCCGAAGGGCACGGTGAGGTCGCCCTCCTCGTAGCAGTTGACCCAGACCGTGCCGGCCTTCAGCGCGCGCGAGACCTGGTGGGCGGTGGACAGGTCGGAGGTCCACAGCCCGGCGGCCAGGCCGTACTCGGTGTCGTTGGCGAGCGCGACGGCCTCGTCGAGGTCGTCGAAGGTGAGCACGGACAGGACGGGGCCGAAGATCTCCTCACGGGCCAGACGCATGCCCGGATCCACGTGGTCGAAGACGGTGGGCTGCAGGTAACTGCCGCCGGTGTCGGCGAGTGTGCGGCTGCCCCCGGCCCGCAGCCGAGCGCCCTCGTTGAGGCCGGTGCCGATGTGCTCCAGTACGCGCTGCAGGTGGCGCTCACCGACCAGCGCCCCCATCTCGGTCGCCGGGTCGAGCGGGTCACCGATCCGTAGTTCCCGGGCCCGCGCCACGATGGTGTCCGTCACGCGCTCGGCAATAGAGGAGTGGACGAGCAGCCGCGAAGGGGCCGTGCACATCTCGCCCTGGTTGAAGAAGATGCCCCAGGCGGCGGTTTCGGCGGCCTTCTCCAGGTCGGGTGCGTCCGGGAGGATGATGTTGGGTGACTTGCCGCCCAGCTCCAGCCAGACGCGCTTGAGGTTGGAGTCGGCCGCGTACCGCAGGAAGTGCCGCCCGACGGCGGTGGATCCGGTGAAGGCCAGCACGTCGACGTCCGGGTGGAGGCCGATCGCCCGTCCGGCGGTGGGCCCGTCGCCGGTGACGACGTTGAGTACGCCCGGCGGCAGCCCGGCCTCGGTCGCCAGCCGACCGAGCAGCAACGCGGACAGCGGCGAGTTCTCCGACGGCTTGAGCACCACGGTGCAGCCGGCCGCGAGCGCCGGAGCGACCTTCCAACTCGCCAGTGTGAGAGGGAAGTTCCAGGGGACGACCGCGCCGACGACACCCGCCGGTTCGCGGGTGACCAGGGCGAGCGCGTCGGGCGCGGTGTGCGGCGACTCGTCGGTGAGCTTGTCCGCCAACTGCCCGTACCACCGAAAGGTGTTGATCGCGGCGCGCAGCTCGATGTCGTACGCGTCCGTGATCGGCTTGCCCATCTCCAGGCTGACCGTCAGCGCCAGCCGGTGACGCTGCTCCTCCAGCAGATCAGCGATCCGCAACAGGACCCGGCCCCGGTCGGCAGGTGCGAGGCGTGGCCACGGCCCCGAGTCGAAGGCCCGGCGGGCGGCAGCCACGGCGGCGTCCACCTCGGCAGTCCCGGCATCGGCCACGTGTGCCAGCACCTGCCCGTCGCGGGGCGAGAGGGCCGGGTAGGACTGCCCGCCGCCGGGTTCGTCCGCGCCGTCGATGTGGTGCGCACCGGACAGGTCCAGTGCCTTGGCCCGGCGCAGCCAGTCGTCGTGGGTGATGTCCAGCATGCGTAGCCTCCAGGTCATGGCATTACGTTTGAATCCAAACGATATGCCACGGGCAGTCCCCGCAGGGAAGGTCGCGGTCTCGACCGGCTTGTCGTTCGGTCGTACGGTCAACGGGTTATGGACATGCACGGGCGAACTCGCGCCCCTGCGCATGGATCACCACCTCGGCGTACCGGTGCTTGGTGTCTGCTTCGGCGGCCGGGGGCCGACCACCGCGCTCGGTGGATCGGTCAATGCGTCATCGCGCCCAGAGATCGGCCGGCGTTCCAGGTGGGGCGCTTTCTGGGGATGCGGATCCGGAGATCACCAGGGCTATGACGCGCGACTGCCTCGGCCTCGGCGGCGCGGAGCGGTGCGTACGGCCGGCACGTCGGCCACGTGGCGTAGCGGCCGGCTGACGGCTTCTTCACGCACCCCGGACTCAGGGCAAGCCCTCCCCCGGCCCGGAGAGGTCGGTGTGGCCGGCCCGGGCCCGAGGTGGAGGACAAGGACCGGGCCGGCCACACCGCGGGCCAGGCTCAGACGTCGGCCGTCGCCCTGCCACGAGTCAGTCGCGCGGCGATGACGCCCAGGACCAGGACCGCCGGGACGGTGAGCTCCAGCCACATCGCCGTGCCCTGCTCCCCGCCGATGAGGGTGGTGAAGTTGGCCAGGATCAGCCAGATGGCACCGGCGATGCCGAGCGCACCCAGGACGGGGGCGATCAGCGTGTTCCAGGCGCGAGTGTCCAGCCGTTCCCGGCGGAAGAACACGACCACCGAGACGGAGGTCAGGAAGTACAGGAGCATGACCGCCAGCACCGCGACCCCACTGAACCAGGAGAACAGGCTCAGCACCGGGTCCTTGCCCAGCAGCGCGAAGGGCATGACCAACGCGAGCGAGATCACGGTCTGCACGCCGCCGGCCGCCCAGGGCGAGTGGCGTCGGTTGATCGCGGTCAGCCCGCGCGGCAGCAGGCCGTCGCGGCCGAGCGAGAACAGGTAGCGGTTGGCGGAGTTGTGGAAGGCGAGGACGCCGGCGAAGAGGGAGGTGACCAGCAGGACGGGCAGCGCGTCGCCTGCCCAGCCGCCGAACTGCGCGGTGATCGGCGCGAAGACCCAGGACGTGGCGTCGCCGCTCTCCAGTGCCTTCCCGGCGGCCGCGGTGGCGTTCGAGGCGCCATGGGCGGAGACCAGCATCCACGAGGTGAAGGCGAAGAAGACGGTGACGACCATGACGGACAGGTACGTGGCCCGGGGGACGGTCCTGCGGGGCTCCCGTGCCTCCTCGCCGTAGATCGCTGTGGCCTCGAAGCCGAACATCGACGCCACAGCGAACATCAGCGCCACGCCCGGTGCCCCCTGCAGGGCCGCATGGGGCGAGAAGCTGTGGGCGAAGCCCAGCCCCTCGGGGCCGCCGCCCTTGAAGAAGGTCACCAGGGCGAAGACGAACAGGATGCTGAACTCGGCCAGGACGAAGACGGCGAGGATCTTGGCGCCCATCTCGATCCCGGCGGCACCGAGGATCTGGACGATCACCATGGTGACCAGGACCCAGACCCACCACGGTGCGCTCAGCCCCGTGTACTGCTCGACCAGGCCGCTGATGATGAAGCCGTACAAGCCGTACATGGCGGCCTGGACCGCACAGTAGGCGAAGAGCGCGACTCCTGCGCTCCCGGAGCCGACGGGGCGGCCGAGCCCCTTGCCGATGTAGGTGTAGAAGGCGCCGGCGTCCACGACATGTCGCCCCATGGCGACGAAGCCGACGGAGAACGGCAGGATGACGGCGCCGACCGCGGCATACGCGGCGGGCGCACCCGCGCCGTTGCCGATGGCGACGGCGATGGGCACGGCACCGGCTATGCCGGTCAGCGGCGCCTGCGCGGAGAGAACGAAGAAGAGGATTCCCAGAACACCGAGGGAGTTGGGTTTGAGCCGGCCTGCAGCGGAGGGGCTCTGCACGGTCTGTGTTGGTTCGACCGTCTGACTGTCCACGCGGATCACCTGCCTGGAAGGGGGAGAGGTTTCGTTTCGAGCCAAACGAGTTGCCTCATAGTGGGCTGGAACTATCCAGATGGCAAGGGTTTGTGTGGTGTTTTTTGGGCCACCGCATCGTCTGTACGAGGCCGTGGCCGAGGTGGCATCCGAGCCGAACGAGGCCCCGGGCGCCAAGCGTCCGGGGCCTCACAACAGGCAGGTCGGCAAGTCAGGCGCCGATGTCGCCCGCACTCTCGCCGTCTGCGTCGGCGTCGAGCAACCGCAGCAGGGAGCGGAGCTCCTCGATGGCCGCGTCAGTGACCTCGGGTCCGCCGCCCAGAACGAGCTGGTGCAGGACGAGACCGTCGAGGGCGGCGAAGACCAGCCGCGTCATCGCCCGGTTCGCACCCTCGGGGAGCATCCGGGACAGCTCGCGCTCGGTGGCATCGAAGTACTCGTCGTACAGCCCACGGATCAGCGGCAGCAGCTCCGGCCTTCGCCGGGATTCGAGCAGCAGCTCGTACTGGAAGACCTGGATGTCCGGATCGGCCGTGACCATCTCGGACACTCCGGCCGAGAAGTCGGACACCTTGCCGGTCCCCGGCTCGACCGCGCTGACGCTCAGGCTGGAGCGTACGGTGTGGGCGAGCGCCTCCTCGATCAGCGCGTCACGGGTGCCGAAGTGGTGGACGACAAGACCGTGGGTGACCCCTGCCTCCTCCGCCACCGCGCGATAGGTGAGCTTGCGCAGACCACCCCGGGCCACCACCCGCACGGCCGCGTTGAGCAGGGCCTCCCGGCCCTCCCCGTAGTTCACCCGCTTGCGCGGCCTGCGGCCCTCAGGGGTCCCGGTGGCTTCGGTCATGGGTGCGACCCTACCGGCCCGTACACGCACGGCGGCCTCTCCCCTGCCCGGCCGCACGGGACGGACAGGTCAAGCACCACGCCGGGCACCGTCGCGGCAGGCCGGGTGCGGTTCCGCCTGCGGTGGGCATCAGCGTTTGGGGGGCCGGATACCGCGGAACTCCCAGTCGCCGCCGAGCGCGGTGGACAGGACCTCTTCCGACTCGGTGGGCTGGGCTCCGACGTCCGTACGGATCGAGGTGGGGCCGGTGACGATGTGGTTGGTGAGCCGCCCCAGGCCCTCGACCTCGACCTCGACGACGTCACCGGGCTGGACAGGGCGGGAGCCCGCCGGGGTACCGGAGAGCAGCACGTCGCCGGGGTGGAGAGTGATGGTGCGCGCGATGTCGGCGACGAGGTAGTGCATGTCCCACTCCATCTCATCCGTCGAACCGTCCTGGACGACCTCGCCGTTGACGTAGGTGCGCAGGTACTTGCCGTGGAAGTCCCAGTCGGTGACCAGGCCCGGGCCGAGCGGACACAGGGTGTCGGAGCCCTTCACCCGCAGCATCGAACCGGCGTCGGTGTCGCGGAAGTCGTGCAGGCCGTAGTCGTTGGCGACGGTGTAGCCCGCGATGTACTCGCCCGCCTCGGCAGGGGAGATGTTGCGCGCGGTCCGGCCGATGACGATCGCCACCTCTCCCTCGTAGTTGAGCCACTTACAGCCCTCGGGGCGGACGATGGCGCCCTTGTGGGAGTTGAGGGCGGAGGTCGGCTTGTGGAAGTACGTCGGCGTCGGTGTCAGCTGGATCTGGAACTCGTCGACCCGGCTGCGGTGGTTGAGGTGAACGGCGACGACCTTGGACGGCACGACCGGCGGCAGGTGCTGGGCGTCCTCGATCTTGACCCGGCGGCCGTCCCCGGCGACGAGTTCGTCACCGTCACGGACGGTCTCGACGGCGGCTCCGTCGAGGAGGACACGGCGGTATTCGGGCATGGCGGGGCCTTTCTAGGAGCGGCTGTGCGGGGTGCGCGGGGAGGCGGACGCGGGCGCGCCGGTGCCGGTCCAGCCCTCGGCCGGCCGGTCGAACCAGAGGTGGACCTGGCCGGTGCCGATGGAGTTCTCGTACTCGCCGTACTGACGTGCCTCGGCGACGCATGCCTGCTCGCCGAGGGCGCCGGCCATCATCAGGTAGTGGTAGAAGCGGGCCTCGGGCTTGTACTTCCAGAACTCGTCCATGGTGTCGAGGACCTTGCCGTGGCGGCCCTCCTTGAACCAGGCGATGCGCTCGTGGTCGGCATCGCGGGCCTCGGACGTGAAGATGTGGCCGGGGTCGCTCGACTCGTGGTCGCGAAGCTCGCGCAGCGGCCAGAAGGTGTGCGACAGCGCTCCGGAGGCGATCAGCAGCACCCGGCGGCCAGGAGTGGCGGCGATACCGTCCGCCAGGGCCCGGCCGAGCCGCAGGTGGTCCTCCATGTCACCGGTCTGGCAGACGCCGATGGTCACCCATCGCTTGTCCGGCAGCCCCTCGCCGAGGAACTTCCACAGGTTGATGGTGGCGTAGTAGATCGGGAGGTACTCGTCGTCGATCGCGGTGACCCAGGTGCCGTGCTTGTCGGCGAACCGGGCGATGTTGTGGGCCAGTTCGGGATCACCCGGGAAGTCGTACGGCATCCGGCACATGCCGCGCGGCAGTTCCTCGGAGGTGAACAGTCCGGCCCTGCGCTGCTGGGCGGTGACGACGAACTCGACGGTGGTGGCCCAGTGCGAGTCCAGGACCACGACGGTGTCGTAGTCGTCACTGTCGAAGACGTCCTCGCGGAGCTGTCGCAAGCCGGTGACGAGGGTGATCTCCTTGCCCTGGTTCAGCTCGAGCCGGTCCCCCTCCGGCAGCACGATGGTGGGGACGTGGGCGAGCAGACCCGCCCCGACGATTTCACCCATGGTCTTGCCATCCGTTCGGCGCGGTGACGGTGTTCTTGACGTCGCAGTAGAAGTCGAAGCTCCATGTGCCGCCCTCCCGGCCGACGCCCGAGTGGCGGGAGCCGCCGAAGGGAGCCTGGAGGTCGCGTACGAAGAAGCAGTTGACCCAGACCGTGCCCGCGACGAGCCGCGCGGTGACCCGCTCGGCGCGCTCGTGGTCGCCGGTGACGAGGGTGGCGGCCAGACCGAAGCGGGTGTCGTTGGCGAAGCGCACGGCCTCTTCCTCGTCGCCGAAGGTCTGGAGCGTCAGGACCGGACCGAAGACCTCCTCCTGCACGATCTCCGAGTCCTGGGCGACGTCGGTGAGGAGGGTCGGCTCGTAGTACAGAGCGTCCTTGCGCTTGCCGCCGATGACCGCGCGAGCCCCGTCGTCGAGCGCGCGACGCACGAAACCGTCGATCTTCTCCAGCTGGCGCGGGTGGATGTTGGGGCCGAGGTCGGTGCCCTCGTCACGCGGGTCACCCTGTCTGAGCCGGCTCGCCTTTTCCACGAACCGGCGGGTGAACTCGTCCGAGACCGTCTCCTCGACAAGGATGCGGGTCGCGGCCAGGCATACCTGTCCAGCGTTGTCGTACTGCTCCACCGCCAGGTCCACAGCGAGGTCGAGGTCCGCGTCGGCGAAGACCAACAGCGGTGACTTTCCGCCGAGTTCGAGGCTGAGAGGGGTGAGGTTGGCGGCGGCCGCCCGGGCGATGTGCTGGGCGGTGGGCACGGAACCGGTGAAGCTGATCCGGCGGACGTCCGGGTGCGAGACAAGAGCGTTGCCGACCTCGGTGCCGTATCCCTGCACGACGTTGAGGACACCGGCCGGCAGCCCTGCCTTGGCCGCGATGTCGGCGAGCAGCGAAGCAGTGAGCGGGGACCACTCGGCAGGCTTGAGGATCACCGTGTTCCCGGCGGCCAGCGCCGGGGCGACCTTCCAGGTGGCCAGCATCAGCGGGGCGTTCCACGGCGTGATCAGCACGCACGGGCCCGCCGGGTCCCAGCTCACGTGGTTGGTGTGGCCGCGAGTGGCGAAGTCCTGATGCTCCAGCTTCAGCAGCCAGTCGGCGAAGAAGCGGAAGTTGTGCGCCACGCGCGGCATCACACCGCGGCGGTGGGAACGCAGGAGGGCGCCGTTGTCGAGCGTCTCGACATTGGCGAGGTCCTCGATGCGCTTCTCGACTCCGTCGGCGATGGCGTGCAGGATGCGGGCACGCTCTGCGCGCGACGTGGCGGCCCAGGCGGGAAAGGCGGCGCGAGCGGCGGCGACGGCCGCCGCGGCCTCCG
The DNA here is from genome assembly GCF_040607335.1 of Streptomyces sp. NPDC005303. Classification (NCBI taxonomy): domain Bacteria; kingdom Bacillati; phylum Actinomycetota; class Actinomycetes; order Kitasatosporales; family Streptomycetaceae; genus Streptomyces; species Streptomyces sp. NPDC005303. The sequence goes on from NZ_JBEXGM010000009.1 coordinate 257,916, forward strand.
TCGCCGTGCCCCGGGAGATCTCCCCGAGGGTGCTTCCGTCGATCGGCGACACGTCGGTGAACGTCTCGACGGACGCCACGCGTTCGCCGCCGATCCAGTGCCGGGTGTCGACGGCGACCCCGGCCACCGTGGTGATGTGCTCGGTCATGTCCGGTCTCCAGGTCTTCTGATGTGTAAGGGGGTTACTCGGCCTCGGAGGTGCCGGATTCCAGCAGTCGACCGCCGTCCCAGACGACGCCCACCTGCCGGTAGTACGCGGCGATCGGCTCTCGGATCTCCAGCCGGGCCAGCTCTTCCGTCGGCGCCTCGAACAGCTCCAGTTCCGCATCGCCGACCCACGGCTGTCCGGCCTCGAAGGACGCGGCGCCGGTCTCGATCAACTCGTCGAGCGCGAGGCCCTTGCCGTTCTCGATGGAGGGAAGCCAGCGGTGGTGGGCCATCGGGTGGCCGTTGACGAAGCCGTTGGTCTCGGACGGCTCGCGCAGGGTCACCACCGTCTGTGCCAGGCGTCGGTCGGCTGCGGCGAGGGTGGCGCCGAAGCGGGCTCCAGCCTCGATGCGCGGCGCCGGACCGTATGGGTGCGGGCGCGTCTGGTGGATCGAACCGAGCTTCTTCGGGTAGCCCTGGTGCAGCCCGCGGGCGATCGCGAAGTCCTTGTCGACCCAGATGTACACGCAGCGCGAGTACGTCCGCCCCTGGTACGAGCAGCGAACGACGGCGAAGGCCTCCTTGTACTGGGCGCGCACCGGGTCCAGCAGCTCCTCCTTCGTACCGGAGCAGGACTGCCAGTCGGCCCAGATCAGCGCCACCGCGCCCGGGTCCTCCTCGGCGAGTTCCAGCGGTGCGGGCAGCAACTCCCGTACACGTGCGGGATCAGTGCGGTACTCGATCGTGAGCAGGTCGCCCGAGTAGTGCCACGGGGGTGAGGGGATCAGGGACGACGATCCGGTCGCCGTCTTGGGATGGAAGTAACCACGGACGCTGGCCATGACGTTGGATCCTTACGCGGTGAGGGCGGGCTGCTTGAGCAGCTGGGCGCGGTAGCGGGCGGCGCCGGTGGCGGCGGCAGAGCCGCCGAGGGCGACGACGCCGACGAGCTGCCCGCCGTCGGTGTGGTAGCCGACGATCATGTCGCCGCCCGGATCGCCGGCCAGGACGCGGATGTCGGCGAGGCCGAGTACGGGGGAACCGAAGGACTGCAGCCGGAAGTCGTGCTGGTCGCTCCAGAAGGTGGGCAGCGGCGCGAACGGCGGCAAGCCGGCTTCCGCACCCGTGAGATGAGCCATCAGTGCCTTGGCCGCGTGCTTCGCGGTGTCGCCGGGGATCGACCAGTGCTCGACCCGGCGCGGTACGCCGTCATAGCGGGCATTGGGGAAGCGGGCGACGTCGCCGACCGCGACGACGTACGGCAGTCCGCCGACCCGCAGCTGCCCGTCGGTGAGCACGCCGTCGGTCAGGTCGAGACCGTTGCCATCGAGCCACTCGGTGTTGGCGACGGAGCCGACCGACTCCACGACCACATCGGCCGGGAGCACCGTCCCGTCACTCAGTACGACCCCGGTGACGTGCTCCTCGCCCTCGAACCCCGAGACACCCGCACCGAGAGCGAAGCGCACACCGCGTTCCTCGTGCCGCCCCAGCAGCGCGCCGGCCGGCAGCTCGCCGAGCGGTCCGACCATGGGCAGCGGCAGTGGGTCGACCACGGTGACGTCCGTGACGCCGAGACCGACCGCGGTGGCGGCCACCTCGCAGCCGATGAACCCGGCACCGATGACGACGACCCGGGCGCCCGGCCGGACCAGCTCCGCCCGCAGGGCCTGGGCGTCACGGAAAGTCCGTACGGTGTGACGGCCGACCGCGGGGCCCTCGCAGCGCAGGCGCCGGGGACGCATACCCGTGGCGACGACCAGTCCGTCGAAGGGCAGCTCCTCGCCGCTGTCGAGCACGACGACCCGCTCGGCGAGTCGGGCGCTCGTGACGCTCGTACCGAGCCGCCACTCCACGTCGGCCGCGCTCGCCTTGGGAGTGAAGGCCAGGGACTCGAACGACGCCTTTCCGGCCAGCGCTTCCTTGGAGAGAGGCGGCCGGTTGTACGGCATGTGGGGCTCGTCCCCGATCACGGTGATCGCGCCGGTCCACCCGGCGCCGCGGAGTTGTTCGGCCGCGCGCAGGCCGCCCATGGAGGCCCCGGCGACGATGATGCGCTGCGTCGTCATGCCGCTCAGTCCTCGATCCGGATGGCCTGCAGCGGACAGACGTCCGCGGCCTCCTCGACCTCGTCGCGCAGGGTGTCGTCCGGGTCGCTGACGTAGGCCAGCCGTCCGTCGTCGTCCAGCTGGAAAACGTCGGGGGCCGCGAAGACGCACTGTCCGTGGTCCTTGCACTTGTTCATGTCGACGACGACCTTCATGGCCGGTCCTCCTGGAAGGTGGGTGCGCCGGAGCGGGCGGGAGCGAGGGGCAGGGGCGGGATGGAAGGGCCCGGCCTGTGGGCCGGGCCCCCAGCCACAGGGGTGCGTGAACCCGAACCCCTGACTCGTTTGGCTTCAAACAACATAGGAAGCCGCCACGCTCTGGTCAATACCTATCCGGATGGATAAATTCTTTGGCACACCCCCTTGCGGGAAGGTGGCCACCTCCATACCGTTTGGCTTCAAATGACTGACCGGGGCTTCACGACCGCGGCATCGCCCGGCGCCCCAACCTGTCTTCGCTCCGCCACCCTCCCCCCGGGCCCGACGCCCGAGAGGTGCCCCGAATCCGCCGAGGAGACATCGGTGAGCGCTCACGACACCCCATCCGTCCGCCGGCACCAGGACCGGCTCGCCGCCGAGGGCATCGACGTGGTCCGGGTGACCTACCCCGACCTCCTCGGCACCGACCGCGCCCGCGACGTGCTGCTCGACCACCTGCCGTCGGCCTGCGAGCACGGCCTGGCCTTCTGCCGCGCCGTTTACCACACCACCCCGCGCGGCGACGTCGTCGCGATCGAGGGCGGCATCGATGCCGGCCTGCCCGACATCTCCGTGCGACCGGACCTGAGCACCCTCGCACGCGTGCCCTGGGAGCCCGGCGTTGCGTGGTGTCTCGGTGACACGACCGACCCGGCGACCGGCGGCCCGGCCGCGGAGTCGCCGCGCGATCTGCTGCGCTCGGTGCTGGCCCGATGTACGGACGCGGGTCTGAGCCCGGTCGTCGGCCCGGAGCTGGAGTACTTCCTCCTCGAAGAGGACGCCACCGCGCCGAACGGCTGGCGGCGCAGCCCCACCGTCACCGGGTCCGTCTACACCGCCGGCCTGCGCGCCGACCCCGACAACCACCTGCTGCGTACCCTGCGGCAGCTGCGCGACCTCGGCATCGGCGTCATCACCGGCAACCACGAGTTCGACGGCGGCCAGTACGAGATCAACCTGACCCACTCCGACGCCCTGGACGCCGCCGACCGGGCGTTCCGCTTCAAGGCCGCTGTCAAGGAACTGGCTCGCAAGGAAGGCAAGTTGGCCACCTTCATGGCCAAGCCCTCCAACGATTCGGGCGGCTCCGGCTTCCACCTGCACTTCTCCTGCGTCGACGCCGACGGCCGCAACGTCTTCGACGACCCGGCCGGCGCCTTCGGGCTCGCCGACAACGCCCGGCACGCCATGGCCGGCATCCTCGCGCACGCCCCAGCGCTCGCCGCGCTGCTCAACCCGACCGTCAACTCGTACAAGCGCTTCGGGCCCGGCACCCTCGCGCCCTGGCTGATCAACTGGGGCCTGGACAACCGAAGCGCCATGGTCCGCATCCCGCCCGAGCGCGGCTCCGGCGCCCGCCTGGAGCTACGGCTCGCAGACGCCGGCGCCAACCCGTATCTCGCGATCGCCGCGCTCACCGCCGCCGCCCTGCTCGGCGTCCAGGAGGGCAAGGAGCCGCCCGCGCCGCTGGAGGGCTACGGCTACGACCTGGAGAAGTCCCAGGTCCTGCCGATGAACCTGACCGCCGCGCTCGACGCCCTGGAAGCCGACGAAGCGCTCATCGAACTGCTGGGCAAGGACTTCACCGCGTCCTTCCTCGCCTACAAGCGCGACGAGGCCGAACGCTTCCAACGACACGTCACCGACTGGGAGTTCGCCGAGTACTCCTACCACCTCTGAGCACCCCGCAGGAGCACACCATGACGAGCACCCTGAACACCACCGACACCCACCACGCCCCCGACGACCCGATGCCGCTGGACGAGGTCGACCTCGCCGACAACGACAAGTTCCTCGACGGCGTCACCCCCTGGCGCATGTTCCACACCCTGCGCCACCAGGACCCGGTCCACTGGCAACCGGAGCCCGAGCCCAACCACGGCTTCTGGGCCGTCACCCGGCACGAGGACATCGCCCGCGTGGGACGCGACCCGCAGACCTTCACCTCCACCAAGTTCGCCAACCTCGAAGAACTCGACGACGACCAGATCAAGAAGCGCGCCTCCATCCTGGAACTGGACGGCGTACGCCACCGCGCGATGCGCAGCCTGCTGCAGCGTCAGTTCGGCCAGGGCGTCATCAACGAGTACGCCGACTTCCTGCGCGGCCTGACCGCCAGGACGCTGGACACGGCCCTCGCCAAGGGCACGTTCGACTTCGTCGCCGACGTCGCCGCCGACTTCCCCATCAACGTCCTCGCCCGGCTCCTCGACGTCCCCCCGGAGGACAACCAGCAGCTCATCGACTGGGGCAACCGGATTATGGGCAACACGGACCCCGACTACGCCGATGTCCTCCTCCACAGCGAGGAGAGCGAGCAGTACAAGGATCTGCCCTTCCGCAGCCCGGCCTCGCTGGAGGTCTTCGAGTACGGACGGGAGCTGGCCCGGCAGCGGCGGGGCGGCACCGGCACCGACCTGATCTCCAGACTCGTCAACGAGACCCCGCGCGACGGCGTCCCGCTCTCCGCGCAGGACTTCGACAACTACTTCCTGCTGCTGGTCGTGGCCGGCAACGAGACCACCCGGCACACCATCTCGCACTCCATGCTGGCCCTCATCCAGCACCCCGAACAGCTGGCCAGGCTCCAGGAAGACCCCTCTCTCATCCCGGTCGCCGTCGAGGAGTTCCTGCGCTGGGCCACGCCCGTCTACCACTTCCGCCGTACCGCGACACGAGACGTCGAACTCGGCGGCAAGCGGGTGAAGGAGGGTGACAAGGTCGTCATGTGGTACGCCTCCGGCAACCGCGACGAAGAGGTCTTCGGCAACCCGTACGACTTCGACGTCACCCGCCAGGACAACGACCACCTCACCTTCGGCAAGGGCGGCCCCCACCTGTGCCTGGGCAACCTGCTCGCCCGCACCGAGATCCGCATCATGTTCGAGGAACTGATCCCGCGCCTCGCCGGCATCCGCCTCGCCGGCGACGTCCCCCGGGTCCGCTCCAACTTCGTCAACGGCATCAAGAAACTGCCGGTCGAGGTCACCCTCGCCTGACCGCCTCTACACAAGCTGTGGCCACCCGGACCGCTGGGTGCCCACAGCTCTGTGTGTGTGGGGCGGCAACACTCTGATCGCGGCCGTTCGCCAAGGGCATGGTCGCACCAAATGGTCTTGCCGTTCGGGGCTCTGCCGGTCTTCCATCTCCCGGTGAGCTGGGCGACCAAGCCCGGCTCCAGCACCCGCCTCACAGCTCGGCAACAGGCCCCGTTATGCGCCGGCCTGGCGACAGGGCGGCCAGACGGGTTCGACATGCTGGCGACTCACGCGGCGGTGTCGCGGGCCTCCCTCGCGACTCACGACGAGTTCATCCGGCGGGCCCAGTCCCGCACCGACGTGGAAGCCCTCGATCTCACCGCCGAGCGGCTGCGCCACCTCGGGGACGCCTTCACTGCGGCGGCCGACCGGGCCCGCGCCACGATGGACCGCTACGCGCACCGCGACGATGCCGACGACGCGCATCCGGTGCGCGAGGAGGACCAGCGGGCGCACCCCCCGCAGGAGCCCGGACCGCACCGCGGCCGGGAGGCCGGCCACTGAGTGGACCCGATGCCGCGCACCCGATGCCGTGGTGCGCATCGTGGTGCGCAGGGATGAAGTCGGTGCGCACCAGGTGGGTGCGCACCACCGCACCGGGCTGTCCGGCCCGTCGCCGGGGCCCGGGAGGCGGTCGGTCTGCTTCGGCTGCACGGCGTCAGCACCGGGTTCGTCACCGAACAGCCCGGTGTGGCACGCGGAGTGCGGGACTGATCCTGTGGACGGTGGGACGGGTGTGCACGGCCCCGTCGGACTGCGTCGTCGTCAGTGACCTCGGAGCGCACGTCGAGGCCGCCCGCAGGGCGGGCGGCCTCGGCACCCTCGTCCCCTCCGACCGGACCCGGCCGGAGGAGACGGCACGGGCGGACCATGTGGCCCCGGACGTCCTGACCGCCGTAGGCGCGGTACTGAACGGCCCTCCCCCGGGCCGCGTCCTGGCCGACGAGCGCCCCATAGAGGACGCCTTCGACACCGGTCCGCGGCCCCGGCGAGAGCCGCCCGACCTGGCTACTGGGCGTAGAACGTGGCGTCCGCCTTGTCGGTGGCCGTGCTCGGCGTCTGCACGTACAGGACGTAGTTGACATGGCGGACGTAGCGGCCGGGAGGAGCCGTACGACTCGTAGGAGACGCCGGCCGAGTCGGACAGACCCCCCGCTTGTAGAACGGATGAAGCGGTCCGCAAAGATCACGGGGTGCGCAGGGAGGTCAGGTCGTGGGGACGAGGCGCCACTGCTGGCAGTCGTTGTTCAGCCAGGTCCACAGCCGTACGTCGGTCCCGTCGGCGGTGCCGCAGTTGGCCACGTCGGCGACCTTGCCGCTGTTCTCGTTCACGATCCGCACGTAGTCGCCGGTATCCGTGTAGACCAGACGCCACTTCTGGCAGTTGTTGTTCAGCCAGGACCACTGCGCGATATCCGTGCCGTCGGTCGTGGTGCAGTTCGCGGTGTCCGCGACCTTGCCGGTCGCGACGTTGACCAGCCGGCTGGTGTCGTCGCCGAGGTCCTCGACGCGCCACTTCTGGTTGGCACCGCCGTGGCAGCTCCACTGGAAGATGTTGGCGCCGTCCAAGGTGCTGCCGCCCTCGACGTCCAGGCACTTGCCGCTGTTGCGGTTCACCAGGGTGTACGCGGTCGGGGTCGTCGCCGTCTCGCCCGACGGGCCGGGCAGCGTGGTGCCGAGCGCGACCGGGGTGCCGAAGTTCGGCGTGCCGTCCGCGTTCCAGGTGAACTTCTGCGCCCGCGTCGTACGTTCATTGCCGCAGCCGCTGCTCGCGGAGTTGTTGGCGTGGTAGACGATCCAGTTCTCGGTGCCGTCCGGCGAGGAGAAGAAGCCGTTGTGGCCGGGGCCGTAGACACTCGCCGCGTCGTTGCGCTGGAAGACCGGCGTGGACTTCTTCGTCCAGGAAGCGGGGTTCAGCGGGTCGGTACCAGTCAGTTCCAGCTGGCCCAGCTTGTAGTCCGGGGTATTGCAGTAGCTGGCGGAGAAGGTGAGGAAGGTGCGGCCGTTGTGGTAGAGCGGCTCGGGTCCCTCGTTGACCGCGGCCCCCGAGGTCTCCCAGCTCGCGGTGGGGCTGGAGATGACGGTGAAGGTGCTGCTGGCCAGCGTGTACGGGTTGCTCATCGGCGCGATGACCAGGCTCTGCGGACTGCCGTTGATGTAGCCGCTGCCGATCAGGTACAGCTTGTTGTTGTTCTGCAGGACGGTGGCGTCGATGAGCCAGCCGCCGGAGCTGAGGTTGGAGCCGCTGAGCTGGTTCTTGTAGGTGTACGGGCCCATGGGGTCGGTGCCCGCGCTCTCCAGGACGTGGGTGCGCTGGGAGTCGCAGCAGGCCACACCGCTCTGCGCCGCGGAGTAGTACAGGTACCAGTGGCCGTCGAAGAAGTGGATCTCGGGTGCCCAGATGTTGGTGTTGCGGGTGGGGGTGGTGTCGCTCCAGATCTGGACGCTGGCGGCGGTGGAGAGTCCGGCCAGGGTCGGCGACTTCCGCATGGTCAGCACCCCGGTGAAGGACGTGGTGACCAGGTAGTAGTTGCCGTTGTAGTACTCGAGCCAGGGGTCGGCGCCCTTCTGCGACTTGATCGGGTTGGTGTACGGGCGGCCCTCGGCGGCGGTGGCCGGGGTCGTCGCCGACACCATGGCGATCAGTACGGCGAGCACGCACAGGATCAGGGATCTGTGGCGTCTGGTGGGGGGCTGCTCTGACATCTGTGGCATGCGGGACCGTCCCTGTCCGTAATTTCGAACGTGGTTCGTGAATTCGGTCAGAAGATAAGCGGGGGCCATGGCTCCGTCAACGCTTTCGTCACGCGCGCTTTACCTGCGCGAATCCGGAGCCGCCCACCGGCCGGCTCTCACGGCAGCCTGACAAAACGGTCCGGCGCGTTCTTCAAGCCCCAGTTTCAAGGCGGGAGTTGAAGGGGTGCGTGCAAGAGGCGCTCATCGACGCCGAGGACATCGCGGAACCGGCGTGGCCGCCCTCGCGGAGGACGGCCACGCCGGACGGTGCTACGAACTCAGCGGCCCCAGGCTGATGACCTTCGGCGACGCGGTGTTGGAGATCGCCCGGGCCGCCGGCCGCGACATCCGCTACGTGCCGCTGACCCCGGAGGCGTACGCCGACGAGCAGCGCGCCCAGGGCATGCCCGAGGAGTGGGTGCGGTTGTCGGTCGGCCTGTACGAGCATGTCCGCTCCGGCGGTCTCGCCTCCCTCGGTGACGGCGTGCGGCGCTCGCCGGGCCGGGCTCCCCGGGACTTCGCCGACTACGCGCGGGCCGCCGCCCGGCAGGGCGCCTGGACCGGCTGACGGCCAGCGCGATCGGCGGGGCACCGACCTGTCCACTCACCGACAACGAGAAGACGATGACCATCGACCGGGTCACCGGGATCGCGGTCCGTCTCCTCAAGTCGTGGCCGCAGGACGCCACTACGGCCTGCAAGTACACACCTGCGTCCCGTTCGACCCCGAGTCCAAATGGGGGCAGGGAGGCCACCGTCCGTATCGCGAAGACGAACCTGCTCCCGACCTCCGCGAACCCGCGGGAGAAGCACGGTAGCTTCGCCGAACTCCGCGGGGCCTGCGCGATCTTCTGGCGGCAGGTCAACACCCGCGTCCACCGCGAGACAGGCAGGACACCGGCCTCCGCGCCAGACGGTCGAACGCACCCGCCTGCACCCGCTGCCCCTCACACCCTCAACTTGGACCGGGCGGCAACCTTTTCGGGAGCGGCGGCAACCAGCACAGCAACGGTGCCTGTCCAAGCCCGCGCCCGGACCGCTACCTGACCCTCAGCCAAAGACCCCTACAAGCACGGGACTTGAGGCCCCTGGTTTCAGTCTGTGAATGTTCCGGCTTGTGAATTTTGCGAGAGGTGTTGACGCTGATCACCGGAACTTTACTATCTAGTTGCTCGACACTTCGACCCATGTTCGCTATGTCGAACACTTCAGGGCCGCACCACACCGCCTCCGGACAGCCCCTGACGGGCCGAACCGCAGTCGCTTGCTCAAGGATGACGAGGGCTTTATGCGTAGACGTAGTTTCAGCCTCAGACGCCCGTCGGCGGTGCTCGTCGCCGCGGTCGCGGCCCTGGCTGCGTTGGCGGCGCTGCTCGTCGCCGGCCCGGCCCAGGCGGCCACCACCAGTGAGGTGCGCGGTGTGGATTCCGGCCGGTGTCTCGATGTGGCGGGCGTCAGCCAGACCGACGGCGCGAACGTGCAGATCTGGGACTGTCACGGTGGAATCAACCAGCAGTGGACGTTGACGGACAGCAGCCAGCTGACCGTGTACGGCAACAAGTGCCTGGATGCCCGGGACGGCGCCACCACGGCCGGGACCCCGGTGCAGATCTGGACGTGCAACGGCAGCGACAACCAGCAGTGGCGGGTGAACCCCGACGGCACGATCGTCGGTGTGCGGTCCGGGCTGTGCCTGGAAGTCTCGGGCTGGGGCAAGGCCAACGGCACGGAGGTGCGGCTCTGGTCGTGCCACGGCGGCACCAACCAGAAGTGGACCGGCCTGTCAGGAGCGAACAACGTGTGTGCTCTTCCCTCGACGTACCGCTGGACATCGACCGGCCCGCTGGCGGAGCCGAAGGCGGGCTGGGCCTCGCTCAAGGACTTCACCAGCGTCGTCTCCAACGGCAAGCACATCGTCTATGCCACGACGCACAACACCCTCGCCGGTGACGACGGGCGCTGGGGACTGACGACCTTCAGCCCCTTCACGAACTGGTCCGACATGGCCACCGCCACCCAGAACACGATCCCCTTCGACGGCATCGCGCCGACGCTGTTCTACTTCGCCCCGAAGAACCTCTGGGTGCTCGCCTACAACGGGGCTTGGCCATACAGCTTCGGCTACCGCACATCGAGCGACCCCACCAACCCCAACGGCTGGTCCGCGCAGCAGGAGCTGTTCACGGGCACCCTCCCGAAGGGCGCCCCCCTCGACGTGACCCTCATCGGCGACGACGCGAACATGTACATGTTCTTCGCCGACGATGAGGGCGGCATCTACCGCGCCAGCATGCCCATCGGCAACTTCCCAGGCACCTTCGGTTCGTTCACGAAGATCATGAGCGACACGCCGCTCAACCTGTTCGAGGCGCCGGAGGTCTACAAGGTCCAGGGCCAGAACCAGTACCTCATGATCGTCGAGGCCCAGAATTACACAGGGTACGGTCGCTACTTCCGCGCGTTCACGGCCACCAGCCTCGACGGCACCTGGACACCGCAGGCCGGGGCCGACACCGTGACCAACCCCTTCGCCGGCAGTGCCAACAGCGGCGCGACGGCCTGGACCAGGGACATCAGCCACGGCGATCTGGTTCGCACCAACCCCGACCAGACCAAGACCATCGACCCTTGCAATCTGCAGTTCCTCTACCAGGGGCGCGACCCCAGCACCGACGGCGGGGACTACGGCCTCCTGCCGTACCGGCCGGGCGTGCTGACACTGCAGCGCTAGGGCCTGTGTGATGTTGTGATCAATCGGTTGGCTTCAGGAGGTCGTTGATCCAGATCATCGAGGCGCGGAGGTGGAGGCCGGCGAGGTAGCTCTCGGGCGTCTTGTCGTATCGAGTCGCGATGCCCCGCCAGGCCTTCAGCTTGTTGATCAGGCGCTCGACGGTGTTCCGTTCCTTGTAGAGATCAGCGTCATGGCGTGTGGGTCGGCCAGCCCGGCTGCCTTTCTTCTTCCGGTTGGCGGCCTGGTCCTTCTTCTCCGGGATGACTGCCTTGATGTTGCGTTTCCGCAGGTAAGAGCGGTTGGCGCGGGATGAGTAGGCCGGTGGTGTCGCCGTCCTCGTCCAGCCAGATCAACGGACCCTTGACGATGAAGAACGCCTTCATCGGCTCGTCGCTCTCATAGGCGACCAGCGTGTGTCCCTCGCCTGGGGCCTCATAGACGAAGTCACCGGCCCGCGCCGTCCAGGAGTGCTCCAGGTACCCCCACTTGCCGGAGATCGTGTACGCGAACACCTCGTGCGGGTGGTAGTGCCGGTTGACGAGTCCGGCCTGCTTGGCGCAGAGGATGTCGGCCCAGGAGTTGTCCTTGACGTTGACCCACAGCGGGCGCGATCCCACGGAGTCGCTGAGCGGTGCGTAGTACCGGTCGTCGTCAGTGGCCACCTGGGACAGGTAGACCTCCGGCTGCGCGTCGGGCTTCATCGAGTCGGCGATCGGCTTGAGACCCTTCCAGAATTCCGACCTGGCTTCCTCGGGCATGTTGCGGCTCCCTTTCGTCGAGGTGGCCGACAGTGAACCCCAGAGCCGCGTCCAGGTCTTTCCCGTGAGAGACACGACGGATTGCCTGTTTGGGACATAGCCGGGCCACGCGTGTAGGCCCACTGCTCCTATTGAGTTATCTCGGCGACACAGGCCCCAGCGCATCACGGTGATTCCATGGACGAGACGCTTTCGGAATTGGTGCGGCGAGGTCAGCGGTGCAACGTGGTGCCCCAACTCCGGGCTGTCACCGACCGCGCGTCCATGCCGCACTTGCCGAATTCTCCTACAAGGGAGTCGGAGCACAAGGTCACGGTGAAGACCAGGAAGTCGGCGATGAGGGCGGCGCACTGTGGGGGGTGGAGGGGATAGATCCCCCAGGGCGGGGGGAGCCGTCCGCGAGCCACACTGTCGCCACTGGTAAACAGATGCGGGTCCCCGTCGTTAGGCGGAAGCGCCGCAGCAGCGACGAGTACGCGGCTTCGAAACGCCGGCCCGCCTCTTCCTCGCCCCATCGTTTCCTTGCCGCTGAGAAGTCAAAGGCGAGCAGTGCCCTGCCACCGGGGATCTTCATGGTCTGGATGCCGCGCTTGTGAGCCAGCGCCCTCACGGAAGAGGACACCCGACTGATCAGCAACCGCAAAGCCCAACTCCAAAGGTTCGACCGGTTGTTGAACGATCCGGAGTTCTTCCGGCAGGAGCGCGCTCAGGTGGCCGGCCCGGAAGCGGTCTGGCAGGGCTTCTTCGAAAAGAATTCCTGGATCTTCGGATACGGTCTCACCTTCGTTGCCTGTGGTCCCTACGACGACGGCAAGCTGGAGCGCATCACGACTGGCGCGAACATCTTCGCGGGGGCGGGAAAGCGCAGTGACGCCGTTATGCGTTCCAGGGGCTTCATCAGCAGCCTGCTGTTCTGCGAGATCAAGACCCACCTGACATCCCTGCTGGCCAGCGCACCGTACCGGGCGCCGTACGTCTATCGGGTCTCCAAGGAAGTCGTCGGCGCCGTGGCGCAGGTACAGAAGAGCGCCTACAAGGCCCAACAACCGGTCAGCGGTCAACTGCACAGGCAGTTCCGGGACGACGGTGCCCCGACCGGCATCGAGGTCTCCACCGTCCGCCCGCGACAGGTGCGCGTAATCGGAAGCCTCAACGAGTTCACCGACGGTGGCGCGGCGAACCTCGAGAAGATGACTTCCTTCGAGCAGTACAGGCGATCCATCCAGGACGTCGAAGTCATCACGTTCGACGAGCTCTACGAACGGGCCTGCTTCATCGTGCAGGACAGATGAAGCATGACCGAACCGAGCGGGCAACTCCCGAGCTGAGAGCAGTCAGTCCGAACATCCCGGCTGGCTGTTCCCCCTCGCCAGCCGTCAGCGAGCGTCTCGGGCGACCCGTCGACCGACCGTTGACCTCGATCACGCGGGGACCGCTCGCCGTCAGCCGCAGCTCGACTGAAGCACCCCCAGCTCAGGCCAAGAGCCCGGACCGCGGCGGCCACGACCCCTTCTACAGGCCGCTCGACCTACTCGGCATCGCCTGACCTGCATGATCACCCGCAGACAGGACTTTGAAACGACGCTGCCTCACGCCTCCCGCCTCCCGCCTCCCGCCTCGGACACGAGAAGATACCGAGGGAGAAGCAGTACCTGTGTGTACTGCTTCGCCCGCAAGACCCACAGCTATCTCGACCTGGACACCGGTCTCGGCTTCGACTCGCAGATCGTGGTCAAGGTGAACGCCCCCGA